>CAYUZL010000422.1:0-5984 GCA_964449725.1 uncultured Alteromonas sp.
TTATTATACCGACTAATGCATCAGTATTTTCTGCTTGGGGTATGTTGATGTCTCATTTACGTCGAGATTACTTACGAACTCAACCCTTTAGCTTTAGTGAAGAATATGCCGGATCCATTTCGAATACCTTAAATGCTATGCAAATTGAAGCTATCGGCGCGTATGAGAAAGAAGGTATAGATAAGCAAGACATCTATTTCGAACAGCTATTAGAAATGCGTTACTCGGGTCAAGAACACACAGTACAAGTTAGTGTTGACGGAAATAGGGTTTGTAGCGAGTACCTAGCTAAGTTGAAAGGCGATTTTCATTCCGAATATAAGAAAAAATTCACTTATGAGCTGACTAATAGTATTGAGCTAGTAAGTTACAAAGTGACAGCTTATGCAAAAGTTGACCGACCTTCATTGGGACAAATTACGTCTAAAGGTAGTGTCAGCGAAGCGTTAAAAGAAACTCGAAACGTCTACTTTGATAGCGTTGGGTTTATTGATACGTCTATTTACGACAGAGATTTGTTCTTTGCCGGGGCAACTTTTGTTGGCCCTGCGATTGTTGAAGAATCTGGTGGTACCACTGTAGTACTGCCTCACCAGAAAGTACTTGTTGATCATTACGGCAACCTGCATATAGAAACGGAGGCCGCAAACCGTGCCTAATTCAAACCACGATCCTATTACCATTGAAATCATCCAAAGTTCAATGAAAGCCATCACTGATGAAATGTTTATCACCATGCGAAAAACGGCGATGAGCTCAGTCATTTATGAAGTTCTAGACTTTGGAGTTGCCATGTTTGATAAACATGGTCAACTTGCGAGTTCTGGCTCAGGTATTCCGGGGTTTATCGGTATGCTCGAGCCTGGAGTACAATCAGTTAAGGCTAAATTCGATGACGCATCTATTTATCCCGGCGATGTTTTTGTCACTAACATTCCTCATAATGGTGGTGTAAGTCACTTAAATGACGTCGTTTTAATATTACCGGTGTTTTTTGAAGGCGTACTTATTGGTTGGTTAGCCAATAAAGCACATTGGGTTGATGTAGGAGGGGCCTTTCCTGGAAGTATAAGTGCAGAAGCAACAGAAATTTACCAAGAAGGGTTACAGTTGCCTTGCATAAAAGTGATAGAAAAAGGCACTGTTAATCAAGCTGTTGTTGATATTATGCAAATCAACAGTCGTCAACCGGAAACCACTGTGGGTGACTTTTGGGCTGGTGTTGCCTCTATGCGAGCCGGAGAAAAACGGTTTGTTGATTTAGCGATAAAATATGGAGCGGCTACGCTAGAATTTGCCATTGCAGATTATATAAAACTTGCCGAAAAAATCTCTATAAATGCCTTATCTAAACTTCCTGAAGGTGTTTACCGCGCTAATGAAGTGACCGATGATGAACTAGATATTCAAGTGACAATAACCATTTCAAAAGATGAATTTTTAGTTGATTTGACAGGAAACCCTCCCCAACAAGCAAATGCCCTTAACGCATCATACGATGCCACTATGGTCGACGTGCAAATGATATTTAAAGCTATTGCTAGCCCACAAACCTTTGCTAACGTAGGAAGTTTCAAACCGATTAGGTTATTGGTTGATGACGATTCGATGTTCGCGGCTAAATACCCATCTGCTATGAGTGTCTATTACGAAACGAGCATAATGATTTTTGATTTGTTGTGGAAGGCACTGGCTAAAGTAGTGCCGGAATCACTGCCAGCAGGACATTATGCCTCTATTTGCGGAACGTTTTTAGGTGGACCTCACCCTGATACGGGAGTTGCCCTTAGCATTGTCGAACCACAAATAGGTGGATGGGGGGCAAGCAATGTTAGAAACGGTGTAAATGCACTTTATACCGGCTACCACGGCGACACATTTAACGTTCCCGCAGAAGTGTCAGAGCAAAGAAACGGCATCATGATAGAACGTCTTGAATTGAATGATGAGCCCGGTGGTGAAGGTAAATTCATTGGTGGTAAAGGCATTAAATTGTATTACAAAATCCTTGCTGACAACTGGTGGATTACCATTGCTTATGTTAGATCTTGCATCGGACCATGGGGTATGGAGGGAGGATTAAGAGGCTCTCATAATTACATCAATGTCGTGAAAAAAGACGGTAAAAAGACGCGATTTAGAATTTGTACGGGATTAACGCTAAACAAAGGTGATGTAATCGAAGTCTTCACTGCAAACGGTGGGGGTTATGGTAAACCTTCTGAACGTTCTGAAGAGGCTGTTTTGGAAGATATAAAAAATGGTTACGTAACACCAGAACGAGCAAAAGATGTGTATGGAATTAGCTGAGATGCGGCTTAACTCGCACATATTGGTAGAGACGTCTATTGGTAATTTCGTCATCGAGCTCAAGGTAAAGGATGCACCAAAGACCTGTGCCTACTTTATTCAGCTTTTGGCTGATGAAACGTTAACAAAAGGGACTTTGTTTCGAGTGTTAACGGACGAAAATCAAAAATCCATTCCTAAAATAAATGTTATTCAACTAGGGAGCGACAGCGCTCTAGAGGAGTCTCGGACGATAATTGAACATGAAAATACCTCAATGACGAGTTTAGTTCATAAAAAATGGTCAGTGTCTGCCGCTAGGTATAAATTAGGTGAAGTGTATCAGAGCTTTTTCATTTGTATGCGTGACGAACCTGAGCTTAATTTCGCTGGCGCGCGACACCCAGATGGGCTGGGCTTTGCTTGTTTTGGAAAAGTCAGTAAAGGGTTTGATGTAGTAGAAAAGTTATACAAGGTGGCTGGGCACAAAGAAATCCTTGAACCGCCGATTATTATCGGCGCTTACCGTTTGATTAATTGAATCATAGTGAGTGCACACATTTGCTGAGTAACATATAAAAGA
Source organism: uncultured Alteromonas sp. (assembly GCA_964449725.1). Lineage (GTDB taxonomy): Bacteria > Pseudomonadota > Gammaproteobacteria > Enterobacterales > Alteromonadaceae > Alteromonas_F. Next base: position 2,873 of record CAYUZL010000422.1, read on the forward strand.
GAGTACTATGTCACAAAATTTAACCTCCAGTGCCATGCAACACACAGTGGGAGAATGGTTCCAAAAAATACATTTTAACCGCATACATCTGCAGATAGGCCTGTGTTTATTTATGGCGTTTGCCATTGAATCATGGGAAATGATGATACTGATTTACAACAGTGGGGCGATAGCTCAAGAGTTTAACCTTTCGACTACCCAAGTAGGCTCTCTTATTTCTGCACTCTTTTTAGGCATGATCCCTGGCGCGTTTTTTTGGGGGCGACTAATGGGACAAGTAGGGCGGAAAAAAACCTTAATATTGAGTCTTACCTTATACGGTATATTTCCGCTTATCAGCGCATTTTCAACGTCCTATGAAATGTTATGGGTGGCGCGTTTTCTATGTGGAGTGGTATTAGTAGGCAGTCTTGTTGTGACGTTTCCGTATTTCGAGGAATTAGTGCCTGTGGTGTCACGAGGTAAAGCGACAGTCTATCTTTCTTCGGGTTGGCCAGTAGGAGTGTTGATAGCGTTAGGTATTACCTATTCTTTAGAATCAATGGGGTGGCGAGTTGTTATTGGAATGGGAGTTTTTACGCTACTTTGGGCCATTGTTATTTGGAAATATGTTCCTGAATCACCCTATTGGTTGGCGCAAAAAAAAGATGCAGCTAGTGCGTCTCAATCTATTGCTACTCTGTGCAATGGTCAATTCAATCAACCTCAGGTGCTACTAGAAAATGATCAGCCCGGCTCGTCTGGCGGTTTATTAGATTTGTTTAAAGGAGCGGTGGCTAAAACTACGTTGTTGCAAATTATCATCAACTTTTGTTTTTCTTGGGGCTACTGGGCTATGGCAAGTTGGATGCCTTTATTACTCAGTAAAAAAGGGCTAAGCACGCCGGAAGGTTTAGGCTTTCTAGCAATATCAGCATTATTTATGTTTCCCGGATACATATCTGCTAGTTTTTTAACGGCTAAGTTTGGTAGAAAAAAAGTCATGGTAAGTTACGTATTTATGGCTGCTGTAGCAGGCTTCGCCTTGGCTAAGTCAGGTAATGTGAGCGAATTATATTTTTGGAATTTCACCTTGTCGTTCTTTAGTCTGGGCGCTTGGGGAGTATGGAACACATGGTTAGGTGAAGTGTACAACACGGGAAATAGAGGAAACGGTACAGCGATAGGTGTGGCATCCCAACGGGTAGCAAACTCCATTGCGCCAGTTGTCATAGGCTCAATTTTAGCCACTAGTAGCTTTAATTTTACGGTCGCCTTTATCTCTGCATTCTTCATTTTAACCTTGGTCGCGACGCTATTTTTAAATGAAACAGAAGGCGTTTCTCTTAAGTAACAGTCTTCTGTTTTACAACACATTAACTATAAAGGGGCACGATATGCCACGAGAATGGGTAATTGATAGCTATGATGGTTTTGAAGGGTTGCGTTTAGTAAATTGCTCAGCCAAAGAGCCTAGTTTAACTGAAGTACGCCTTAAAATAGAAGCGTTCGCTTTAAACTGGGGTGATGCCGATCTAATGAACGATCATTACTCGTTTAGTTTCTCCGCTTTTCCTGCACGTGTTGGCATGGAAGCTACTGGGATAGTAGAAGCTGTAGGCGCAGCAGTAACAGATATACGCATAGGCGACCGTTATTGTACCCTTCCTCATTTTTACGATAGGCGAGGAGCATCTGCTGATACATTGACAATTGATAGGGCTTACATAACTAAAGCGCCAGATAACTTAACGGCGGTAGAGTCTACGTCAGTCTGGATGCAGTTTATGACAGCTTATTTCCCGATTATCGAATTTGCAAAAGCTGCACCAGAGCGCAATATTTTAATTCCAGCAGGTACCAGCACCGCAGGCATGGCGGCCATTCAGCTTGCTAAAATGCAAGGCGCCACAGTAATTAGTACAACTCGCAACGAAAAAAATAGACAGTACTTGATGGATAGCGGTGCGGACCATGTCTTTGTAGATCAAGGTGGGCATATTGAGAGTTATTTACAGGATGTGACACAAGGACAAGGAGTGCACGCTAGTTTCGACCCTGTTGGAGGCGATTTTATGGCGCGTTATGCCAATAGTATGGCTAAAAACGGATTGTTATTTGTTTATGGGGGGCTTTGCGGAACATACTCGACGCCGCCTTTTTTATCGATGATACAGAATAGTTTGTGGTTTCACGCATATTCATTATTCAATTATGTAGAAGATAAAGAGGCTTGTGAGCGAGGAAAAGCATTCGTCTATAAAGCACTGTCAGAAGGCAAGTTAAGTCCTAAAGTAGATAAAGTATTCCCAATGGAAGAATACATTGAGGCTTGGCGTTACATGAAAGGCTCTCGAACCAGCTATGGCAAAATTGTGATTGAAACTGGATTATAATGTTAATTACAATTTTTTGGGGTTAGTAACCAACAGGCGATGAATTGAGCTTTAAATTAAATGACTTAAACCACAAGCTGCCAAATGATAGGTATGCATATAACAAAAATAAGACATCGTGTTTTTTTACTACTATACACGGAATCGCTAGCTGGTAAACGCATTCCAAACAGTAACCGCAATAAATTGAACTTACTAATAACTAGCAACAGGATAAAACAAACCAGAGGGCTTAATAGTAAATTTAACAGAAATTGATTTTCTGGCTCAGTTGAGACCATGACCTGATTGGATGCAAGAATATATGCCAACGCCACAATCACAGTTTGATGGACTATATACAATGGGTACACGTAGTCATTTAACCGTTTTATTGTTGAATTGGGTTTGTTTAAGTAGTGATAAGCTAATGCCATCATCAAAGATGATTTGTGCTGGATCAAAATATTGTTTTGTACCTAAACCATCGCAACTGGTACATGCTCCAACAGGGTTATTGAATGAAAAAAGTCGTGGTTCTAATTCACTTAAACTGTAACCGCAATGCGGGCAGGCATAACGCGCTGAAAAAACGAGAGTGTCATCTTCTTTGTCAGCTAAGCTCTCTTTATCACCTGACGGCATGATCAACACTTCAGCAACGCCTTCAGCGAGTTCCAAAGCTGTTTCAAAAGATTCAGCCATTCGTTGCTCGTTGCCTTCTTTAATCACTAATCGATCAATGATGATGTCAATAT
>CAYUZL010000423.1:0-5125 GCA_964449725.1 uncultured Alteromonas sp.
ATCCTGCTTTGCCATTGCTGTGCTGTCTGCCTGTGGCGGCAGTGACGACAATACACCTGTTATAGAAGAGCCAGATGTTGTGGTTGAACCCACCCCAGACGCCAATGCATGCCCTGAGGTCGGAAACATCACCCCAGAAGATTTAGGCGATGGTCAATGCCAGATTTCCGGCGTACTAACTGAAAATGCCACCTTAACGGCAGATATCACATGGTTTTTGAATGACCGCTTACAAGTAGGTAACGACGCTCAAACCTCAATTTTATCTATTGACGCCGATACACAAATTCGCGGAAATGGCACTGACCATGTATTGGTTTGGCCAGGTTCAGCGCTTCAAGCTAATGGCACCAGCGCGCAGCCTATCCATTTTTTATCTGATGATGACAATGTTGATGGTAGCGGCGAATGGGGTGGCTTGTTTTTAAGAGGCTTCAACGGTTTAACCTCATTAACCGGAACGCAAGGTGAAAACCGCCTGGATTACGTTGTTGTTGGCGAAGCGGGTGCAGCCGTAGAAGTAACCATAGATGGCACAACAGTCAATTATCAAGATAACATAGTGCTCAATGGTGTTGATGCGTCAACGACCCTAACCTTTGTACAATCTCATAATTCAGCCCGAGATGGGTTCCATATCCTAAATGGCGATCCTCGTATGTCGTGGTTGTTGTCTACAGGGGCTACCAGAGACGGCGTATGGTATCGAGACTTTAGCGGCTTAATTAAAGACCTAATGGTCATTCACAGCCCTGAATCTGGCCGTTCTGGAATTTACGCTTCAGAAACTGAAACCGGTGATTCTAACCCAAGAATTGTTAACGCGACTTTAGTAGGCCGTGATGGCGCAAGCGAGAGTGCCAGTGATTCCGACACAGAATTCGGAATTTTGTTTGCTGACAATACCGATCAAATACGTTTAGCCAATGTGGTTATTGCTAACTTTAGAAATGGCTGTTTCCTAGCCAATGATGGCGCTGATTTATCAGAAATTAATACCAACGTGCCTGGTCCTAATTACATTGATGGCGTTCATTGTTCAAATGAAGCAGGCCCTAATGGGAATTTTGGTGTTGTTGCAGATAATGCAACTGGTTTCCCTGAAGGGACTATTGCTGCCAATAACAGCATCAATGCAAACGGACTGGTTTATTACAACGGTGCCGCGCAAGGCGTTACCTTTACAGGTGAAATAGCAGACCGTTCCGATGCATTCACTGCTGGCTGGTATTTAAATAACATTGGCGGTATTGCTAATGGCCTAACGGCTGATTCTACTTCGTTAAATGCATTTCTAGATGGCGATACAAATACTGATGGTGTTGTAGATGCTGCGGACAATGGGTCTGCTTTCTTTATGTCTGACGCAAACCCATTCAACTTAGATGTAGCAAGTGACACAGGTGGGTTCGACCTTACTCACATCGGCGCATCAAGAAGTGGCAACCCTGATACAGCGTCACAATTTGACAACTGGACTGTAGCAACGGGTTCATCTGATGGTTTTGCAGTACAGCAAAATACCGCATTACAAGGTGTATCTGAATGTCCTGCTGATGTTGGTGGCGCTAGCGTAGTTGCTTTAGATAGAGTTGGCGGACGCAATGTGTGCCAAGTGTCAGGTACTATGATTTCTGATGGCGAACTTACCAGTAGCATTGATTGGCAACTGGAAGGTGGCTTAAGTGTTGGCGACGAAACAAACATCGCAACGTTAATCATAGGTGCAGGTACTCGTATTGCTGGCGACAACGTTGACGCTATAGATTACTTACTGGTTCATCCTGGTTCGTCTATTGATGCGCAAGGTACTGCGTCTCGCCCTGTTCGATTCACATCAGAAGATGCGGGTATTGATGGCAGTGGCGAATGGGGTGGATTGTTCCTTCGCGGCTTTAACGGGCTAGCGTCACTAACCGGTACTCAAGGTACCAATAGTCTAGATTACGTTGTGGTAGCCGAAGCAGGCGCTTCTACATCAATTACTATAGATGGCGCGACCGTCACATACCAAGACAATATTGTATTAAATGGTGTTGATGGGAATACTCAGCTGACGTTTGTTCAGTCTCATAACTCGGCAAGAGATGGATTCCATATCTTAAATGGTGATCCAAGAATGTCGTGGTTACTCGCTACCGGCGCACAGAGAGACGGCGTTTGGTATCGCGATTTCAACGGCTTAGTGAAAGACTTAATGGTGATCCATAATCGCGACACAGATGGCTCTACCGGTCGTTCAGGTATATACGCATCAGAAACCATTGACGGCGATTCAAACCCTCGATTCGTCAATGTCACTTTAGTGGGTCGTGATAACCAAAGTTTAGTTGCCGGTGATAGTGACAATGAATTTGGTATTTTGTTTGCTGACAACACTGACCAAATAAGAATGGCTAACGTGCTCATTGCCAACTTCAGAAACGGTTGTTTTGAAGCTGACGATGGCGCTGACCTTTCGGCAATTGATACCACAGTACCAGGACCAAACTATTTAGACGGCGTACATTGTGCTAATGAAGCTGGTGCAAATGGTAACTTTGGTATTGTTCGTGACGATGCCACAGGTTTCCCTGCAGGAACAGTAGCGGCTAACAATTCAAACGGAAACGGCTTGGTTTATTACAACGGCGCTAATGGTGGAGTTGTGTTTACTGGAGAGCTATCTGAAAGAGGTAACAACTTTACTGCAAGCTGGTATTTAAACAATATCCGCGGGATCAGTAATGGCCTACTTGCCGATGTCAACGCGTTAAATGGCTTCCTTGACGGTGACACTAACGGCGATGGTATTGTCGACGATGCAGATAATGGTTCAAGCTTTATCATCTCTGATGCTAACCTTTTTAACTTCGACGTAGCAGACGATACATTTGGTTATGATTTAACTCACAACGGCGCAGTGCGTAGTGGTTCTATCTCATCTACCAATGTGCAATTCGACAATTGGACAGTATCAACAGGTCGAAGCAGTGGATTCACAGTTAGACTAGCTCAATAAACACAGTCTTGCTTTGAATAACGCCCCGTAAGTTGCTCTACGGGGCTTTTTTAAATCTTTCTAGAGAGAAAAATGACCATGCTTGAAAACACTCTTTTTTTTATCTCTTTGCTCAGTAAGCTACTCGTTGGTTTACTCATTTTGTTGGCCATTTTATTTATTGAACGGCCCGCAGAATTTTATTATCAAAAAGGACTCAAGCACCTGAAAAAAAAACAATATGAAAAAGCAAAACAGTGCTTCAATAGTGCTCTGGTACGCCAGCCCAATCATAGCTACGCGAGGCAAGCCCTAGCTGAATTGCCATACGACTAAAAGTGAAATAAAAGATTTTTGATTGCGTAGAAGTATTCCCATGTGGTTACATAGATTTTTTGGCATAAATAAAAGGACATTGCCTTGATTAAACAACTCTCTACACTACTGATTTTTTGTTTCGCATTACAAGCTTGCAATACTGATCTTGGTTTATCTATTCGTTCTGATGAAGACGAAACGCCAGACACTCAAGTGTTGGTATTCGCACAATTTAATGTTCCTGAAGAAGGCGATAAACTCGATTCGTTTTGGTATTACGGAGAAGTATCGGAAAAGCTTTATCAATCATTTTCTACCAATAAAATCCAATCCGGTTTTATACGTTTGAAAAATGTTCATTACTGGGGGAATGATGATGTTTTGTATGAATACAAAGATGAAGAGGAAACAGGTGAATTAACATTTCGTATTGAAGACATTCGTCGCGTCAGGCTAATTAATCAGTTTCCTCGTAATGAAGAAGAGCACGCTGAAAATACAGAAGAACAAGAACAAACTGTGGAATAATACGTACTGATAAAGTTCGAGCTTATCAAAATAAGCTCGAATTTAACCTTATATTTTTACGCGTTATTCATTTCTAACAAATTAAACTTGGTGTTTTTTTCGCCTTTAATTAACACAGTACACTGCCCCCAACTTTCAGGAATGCTCCAAATATGTTCTTCAGCAACGGTATACTTTTCTCTTTTACCGTCACAACGTACTTCTACTGAATCTAACTCACCTTCAACATTGGCAAAAGCAAATTGATGACGAGCTAGCTTATGAAAATGCGTATCTTCTTCTAGCTCTACATCCACAGACAATGTATTACTAGACGCCAAATAAGTTTCGACCTTTTCAAGTATCGGGCCAATAAACTCAAGGGTTTCTTCGTCATTCGAATTTATTAATCTTTCAACTCTATCAAGGGCACTTGCATATTCCCCGTCATTGACTTCCAAAACAAACAATTTAGCTCTGAGGCTGATAACATATTCCTCAGAAAACGTTTTATATTTACTACTGTGGCTTTTAACGCTTGATAGTATTCGTTTTAAACTACTTTTTTGCCTAGAAACATCATCTGTTAAGGTCGCTAAATTTAACTCTAAATTCCAAAACCATGCATTTTCATATCGGTTAAAGTCTTTTTTTCTACTAAGTTGAGTAAGTTTCGCTCTAGCTTCATCCAATTTATCTTCCTTAATGAGGCTATCGATTTTCTTGTAACTACGAACAAAATTTCGTCGAGCTCCTGTATTTCCTTCAATAACAAAGTCCATTTGAACTGAATTATGACAAATTTCAGTCGGTTTACCGTCTTTTAACGCCGGAGAAAACTCCCATTGTTTTATTGCTCTAACGGCGGCTCGATTTAATGCTAAACTCCCTTCGAAATCCTCAACAATCACATCTTTAACTGCACCTTCAGTGTCTATTACGTAGCTCATTCTGACCCATCCCTCAGAACCGGCTTTTGCAGCCTCAATAGGGTATTTAGGATTAACACGCTTTAATGTTTCTGCTGGCTTTATCTCACTAATTAACTTCACTTCATCTTTCGGTGTAGCGTGAACAATGTCTTCTTCAATTTCATCACAAGGCAATTTGGCTTCTTGTGCTAGTACTGATGCTGATAACCCAGAAAAAAATACACATAAGAAAGAAAAATAGCGTGATAATTTCATAAACAATCCTTAGTTTAGATAATATAGATAAAACGATGAATTACGACGTTATCAAACGATGTAAAAAAAGACAAACTACACAAGATTTAAAACGCGATTTCCACATTGCGGATACGTTCACCTTTGTGTACAC
>CAYUZL010000424.1:0-3026 GCA_964449725.1 uncultured Alteromonas sp.
AGACATTTGTAATTAATATGTGTTTTAAAAGAGGGGCATATGTAACTCCAGTTAATCTATTTTAAAAGACAAATGTAATGAAAGTTGGCTGCGCAAGTCCGAGTGAATTTGGCGTACCACACAACTCGCTTGAGAATATGATTCTATCCTTTAAGACGTAATCGAAGAATGGTGGCTTGAAACACCAGTTTAACGAAAACTCAATTTTCAATGTTTATAAGCGCTGACAACTTATAAAAGTGGGCCGACATAAATGTAATTCGCCTGAAAATAGCACTGAAATAGGCTGACAATTTTTGTTTAGCTGCTAGTAAGCTATTGTTTTATAAAGGTTTGACTAATTACTAAGCTTGTCAGCCTCTGACAATAATTATCAGTGATTTTTTGTTTGTTTTGCTTGTTTTTAGGTGATTAAATTTACCCATCTTAACCAAACGGGACTAAGCCAATGAGCTCTCAAATCAGTTATAAAGACCTAACAATAGACATGCTTTCAGACAAAGCGCTAGAGCTAATGTTTGAGTTTGTTGCGATTTGGCGCACCAATACCGGAGAGTTAATTGACTTGGAATCTGAGGACGCCGTCATGATGGTGCTTCAGAATGCTAAGAAAAGTGATAGTCGCCGCGTACGTACTATCTACTTACATTTAAGAGCTGAATTCACCAATAAGATCGAAGCGTCAGTTACACGTTGTGACCCAATGTTAGCGGTTCAACTTATGTCGCATATCTCTAAGGGTCGTGTTTGCAGATTTCAAAGCAGAGAGTTCATTGCGGCGTAATTCTGCTTTGAGAGTAGATCACCATCTTTTTAATAATTTATTCCAGCTGTACAAACCGTTGGCAAAAGCAAAATAGATCAATTGCGACAATTGTCTAATAAGGGGCAAACAAAATAGGCGCGCTTTCCATAATTCTTTGGGTGAGTTTTGCCACAGAATAATAAACGCATTAATACCCACGTGCTGTTGGCCACTCGCGTCTGACACATGTAAGTATTTTCTAACAGTAATGAGTTTCTGCTTAAGTTCACAGACTAAGGAATTATCTTTGTGCACATCTTTCCATTGTATTGAGCAAGCGGTAGACCGCTTTTTCTGAGTGCCAATGCCTGCATTGCAAATCGGACAGGCGCTGTTGAAATACACGCTTAATTTTTGTTTCTCGTCGTTTTTCATTATTTTCACCTTTAGGCTTTTTTTCTAGCTTACATTAATATATTATTTAACTAAATAGTTAATTAATTAAATTATTTGGAGAGATGTATGTTTGGTAAGCCGGAAATAAATAATGATATCTACAACGACGATGCTGCTGGTTGGTGGGATGAAAACTCATTTCTTAACGTTTTAGAAACAGGTATTCAACCCTTGCGCAGTGAATACATCAGAAAATGCTTGAGTAAAGAAAAGCTAGAACAGCCTATAAGCCTAGATATCGGCTGCGGGGGCGGTATCATTGCAGAAGATTTAGCACTATTAAGCAAAGCGGTAACAGGTGTAGATCCATCTAAAGCAAGCTTAAAAACAGCTAAAGATCACGCTCAGTTAACTAACTTAAGCATTGAATATTTGGAGGCTTACGCAGAAAGCTTGCCGTTTGAAGACAATAGCTTCGACTTAATTACTTGTTGTGATGTGTTGGAGCACGTGAACGACGTGCCCAAGGTAATAAGTGAGATTAGTCGCGTGTTGCGCCCAGGTGGCGTGTTTGTTTATGACACCATCAATCGAACGTTAATGAGCTACTTATCAGTGGTCTTTATCGCGCAAGACTTCCCTCTAACCCGCTTTGCACCAAAGAATGCGCATGTATGGCATAAATTTATTCGCCCCAAAGAGTTAGACCCATTGTTCGACGAATTCGGTTTAGAGCGAAAAGAGCAGCGTGGTATGGAGCCATCGGTTAATCCCTTGACAATGCTGTGGTATATTTTAAAGCTGAAATATCACAGCTTAGACTTTGCAGCATTTGGCGCGAAGACTAAATTCAAAGAATCAAATAACAAAGCCATTTCATATTTAGGCTATTGCGTTAAAAAGTAAATTTTATGGTATCACCCAAAGACTCAGCTAAGGTGTTTGAGGCCTTATCCTCAACACCAAGGCGGCTTATCTTAAGCTATTTATCGGAAACCTCCTTAACCGCGGGCCAAATAGCTGAGCGCTTTGATATGTCGCGACCAGCATTATCGAAACATCTAAAATTATTAGAGAGTGCCGGTTTGGTTGAAAGCGAAAAGCAAGGTCAGTTTGTGCATTACTCAATTACCGGCGATAACTTAGTAAACACACTAGTAAACTACGCCGCTAACTTTTGCCCGCAAGGAAGCCCGCTAAAAGACGAAAGCAAACGAATTGAAGAAGCAAAAATAGCGAACAAAGAAAAAGAATAAGGCCTCACCTAATTCCAGCCTCGATCCGTCATCAAATAAGTCGCGAAACTCGCCAGCCAATGCGAGCCTGAGTAATGCTCGTCAGACACCGCTGCTACTCCGGTATCGGCATGAACTTTTGCCGCTGCAACTAAGGCTGCTTCACGAGGGTCGTTTTTAGGTAAGGCTCTGGCAATGTTGTAAAGGTTCCAAGCTCGTGACGAATTAACCCCATCTAAGTGAACCAATTTACCATCTGAGGCATCAGTAACAATACCAGGCGCTAACCAGTCATCAGAACCATCACTCGGAATGCTAGGCATAAAGCGACTTAGCCAACGTGCGAATTCGGTGGTATCTAGTATGCGCCGCATTAGACCCGCCTCCATCAAACACGGTGAGAGAAAGTCTTCACCATCAAAAATTACTGAATTGAAGAAGAAAGGTGTTTCATTCTTAGGCTGTGTTGCATTTGTTCAATTAAATAAAAAGCTTTCCTTAAAAGATGCTAGAGAATTAACACTGGAGCTAGATGCTTATACTAAAAATGAAAAGAAGGCAATAAATAAAATGAATAATTTGATGCAAAGTGAATTTGAAGAAGAATAAGTACTATTGATATGAATTTAAAAACACCCATAGTACAATAT
>CAYUZL010000425.1:0-2641 GCA_964449725.1 uncultured Alteromonas sp.
ATTCCTAATAGGTAAGATTACATAACATCAACCATAGAGCAAGATGTTATAGTGGGTGTCCTAGTTGCTTCAATTGGCATTTTATTAAATGAATAATATGTGTGTTATCAAAATTAATAAGTCTTCTTAATTGCTGGCTATTTAAGTGCGTTGTATTCCATGAACAGTTATTCAATATCAGGCACTTAGATTTAGGAGGTGATGATGAAATACATTAGCTGATCAACACCTCGTTGAAGAAAAAATATAGCGTGGTTTCATAGCTGAATTTGTCTATGTACTACTGAATGAAGGGCCAAGATTTACAGGAACCATAGTCTTGGCCGGTCATAAACAAGGAAGCATAAAAGACAAAAAGAGGGACAGGCGTTTGAGGTTCTCAATCGCTCTTCAATTAAATCAGAAGCTATTAGTTATTTCATCTTTAACGAAAGACAATCAAACATAAATGAAAATTTATTCTTATACGAGGAATAAATAAGCTACTGACACTCAAGTAAATAAGTTAATTAGAAATATCACGCACTAAACGCAGAGATTTTTTATCCATACGGTCACTGTAAGTATGAGAGCCTTGAGTAAAATCTAAATACCATGAGTAGTGTGGATAAAAACTATATGGGGACGAAGACCATACATGCCCCAAAGAAGTGTTTGGGAATATGTTCGCATTAATCGATGGACTAGAGCATTGTGCTTCAACAATAGATGTCAGCTCTCGAATATTCGGAATGCGCCAATCATTGTACCCAGCATATACGCCTCGTGATTCTTTTTGTGAGGGATATAATAACGCTTCACCCCAAGAAAATTCAGCAGCGTCACCGCTGTCACAATTGTTTCCGTCCAATCCGACAATACACTGTTGCCACATTAAACCTGTTTTTTTATCAGTAACTGTGCCGTTTTTTTCTTGAAGAAAGCGTTCGGACGGTGTTGATGCCAAAATATTCTCATCTTGACATACTTGTACAGCATAAGTGTTTGTTGCGACAACAAAGTTAATCGCAAAGCTAAACCCGCTGAAGAATAAAGCTTTAGAAATAGTTAAACGCATTGGTAGACTCCTCATTAGAGTGATGTTATTTATTAGCTGAACGTACAAGTCGAACAGGTTTTAAATCTGTTTTTCGAATGGGGCTTGAATTTCCAAAATGAAAATTAATTGCCCAAGCTTGAATGTCACTACCGGAAGCCGGATTGTTCGTCCAATAAAAATCATCTAACGTATTTGGAAAATATGTTTCGTTAATAGCTGGCTCAGTTTGTCCAAAATTAATAACGCTTGTTAGTTCGGTGCTTGTAGGCACACGCCAATCGTCAAACCCACATAAGCCTTGTTTATTTACTCGATCAGCAAATTGTTCTATATGACAGTAGGTTATTGGATCTCCTTTAACGTAGCCATGGCATTGGCTGCCATCGCTATTCCAATTACCTATGTTTCCACCGTTTGTTTTTTTGTTGGAGCTATACCAAGTAAATTTATCTTCATAAAAATGTAGGTTATCTTCTGAAGTGTTTTTAACTTCCCACATTAGACCACTGACTTGGTCAAGTACGCAATGCCACTCTGTTGCCTCGTTTTTTAGTTCTTGACCTTTTTGGTCAATCTTTACATACGAAAAAACATCGCCATTTATTGCTTTGTCTGTTGCACTAATTCCTGTTGCGCAGTCTTGTTGTACCAATATGTTACCGGCTATGTCTTCATCGGTATTTTCGCTAGTAATTGTCCCTTCACAACTGGAGTTAATACCTTTAGGGTAATCGCCGCCATATTGGATTCCTGTGTCGTTCAGGCGAGTTACATTACTGTCAGCATAACTAGGGCTATAAACAAGACAGGAAAGAAGAAGGCATGCGCGCGATAGATAATTCAATTGGAAGATTTTCATATGATGACTATTATTATTTAAACGGCATATTCTAGCTAAGTCACAGACACTTTTGTATTACTTGTGGAATATTTAATATTTGATTTTTTACAGTCTCAGTTCTTAAATATTGCATTGATAACCATAACGCGGACACCCATCGTTATGTTATGCCTAAATGAATTAAATCTTAATTTCGATTGACTGCTAGTCTCTCAAGTATAGGTGGGGTTGTTGTTTCTATTTGCTCCTTTTTCATCTTCTCGTATTATTCTTCCTGTAATGGATGTATTTCGGAGAGGTTAGTGAACGAGAGGAGTTTATATAGAGTTGCGGTTTGCAATTTGAATATAAAGAGTTAAGCTGTAGTTACTTCACCCTACTCACTAATGTTTGAATTGGTACTTGCGTTTATTATCACTTTTGCAATGGTGGTGAAAGACAAGATCAGATCAGACCCCTATTTAATAATATTTAAAAACGAGTGTTTTTATTGCTGGTTAGCTGTATTAAAACATTTCGCAGTTTGATTAATAGTTATATTAAAAATGAAAAAGAATATAAGTAGAAGGCAGTTTACAAAGAGTGTTGGAAGCCTAGGGTTAAGCGCATTAACACTTAATACTTTAGGTTTGTCTGGTTTAGTTAGTTCGAGTACAGCCATGGCACAAGCCTCTGATTATAAAGCTTTAGTTTATGTTTACCTTTTTGGAGGTAACGACAGTTTTAATATGGTTGCGCCGAAAGAATCAGGTGTACTGCGC
>CAYUZL010000426.1:0-2666 GCA_964449725.1 uncultured Alteromonas sp.
TGTATTTTTGTGCGCCTTATTTGTTGGCCTATCCCAAATGTCGACATTCGAATTTACTCCCCATTTGACCATCCGGCTTGTTGTATTGACATTACTTGGCGGCCTTTTTTTACGGTCTACAGACATTTTTATTCGTAACAAATCATACTTAATGCAGGGCAAAATTACGTTTACTGATATCGTCTTAATTGACAATGCTGAGCTCGTTGTACATTTCTTTCATCAAACCATCCTGATTGTTGCCGTATGCTGGTATTATGACCTCATCCATAGTGGGTATTTTCTGATAAGCTTTTTAGGGTTGTTCATTCTTGTAATTAACGGATTCTGGCTTAGTCTTGTTCTTGGGATTTTAGGCGCTAGATTTAAGGATATTGGGGAAATCGTTGGAGCCCTAGTTAGCATAGCCTTCTTAGCGACTCCTATAATTTGGATGCCCACGGCTGGTAATGCTATTGGGGGAAAAGGATCGATTTTAGAGCGTTATATGACCTATAATCCATTTTATCATTTTTTAGAGATTATTCGCGCGCCACTTATGGGGAACCCTATTTCTGATTTGACTTGGACAGTAGTTGCTTGCTTCACTGTGTTAGGGTTCATTATAGCGTCTTATATGTATAAGAAGTATCGTCATATGATCGTATTTTGGGCGTAAATTAGATATGTCTGATCAAACCCTTATCACGGCGGAAAACGTCTTTTTGCATATCCCAGTGTTCAAACCCTCTGAGCGTACACTTTCAATAAATCCACTAAAACTTATGTCAAAGTTTTACTCTAACCGTTCATCTCGAAACATAACAATACTTCTCAACAATCTCAATTTCACAATGAACAAAGGTGAGCGCTTAGGTGTTATGGGGCCTAACGGCGCGGGTAAGACAACGTTGTTAAGGTTATTAAGTGGCATATACCGTCCAAGTGGAGGTAACTTGCAAGTTAACGGTAGTGCTTATGGGCTCTATAATGTGAAATTCGGTGTGAACCCTGAGGCCACAGGGGTAGAAAATATTTACTTACGCGGCATTCAAATGGGATTACCATTAACAAAGATTCGCGAACTCGCCCCGCAAGTCGCTGAATTCTCAGGACTTGGCGAGTCAATTAATGATGTTTTTAGGGATTATTCTACAGGTATGCAGTTACGCTTGGCTGTTGCAATTTCTACAATGATTGAACCTGATATTTTAGTTATGGATGAATGGATTGGGTCTGGAGATAATGAGTTTAGGAAGAAAGTTGATAAACGTATGGATACGCTTATCAACAAGTCTCGAGGGTTAGTTCTAGCTAGTCACTCCGAAGTGCTTTTAAAAAGTCTTTGTACTCATGGCCTAGTACTTTCTGGCGGAAACATCTTATTTCATGGAAAAATTGAGGATGCAGTGAAATATTACCATGATAACCGAATAATGGCTTTACCAGCTAAACGCCCTAAAACAACTTTCTAAATCTAGTTAGACAACAATATACATACTATAGCTGCTTAAATTCTCTAGCCAAAATCCAGCGTCTTGGTCGTTTAATTATCTGTTGTAAAACAAAGAAATCCGTAAGCCCGATAGGCACTAGCATTGGAAATTACTGAGGTACCTCATCACTAAATAGAAATAGTTTTGGGTCTAATTTATGATCTTTATCAGATATAATATTGGATTGTAATGTGAACGCCGCATAACCATCATTCATTGCATTGTTGGGTGAATGTAATTCCATCCTACGCTGCAAAAGCCATCCATCTTTGATTTTAGTAATTAAAACACGCCCGTGATTACCAACTGCTTCTATTTTCATTTTTTAGCCCAAACCTATAAAAATTGCTGGATACCCCTAAGGGCTAACTAACAATATGACAAGGATTTTTCCCACCTTAATACAGCTTACTGCTTTTCCTATTAATAATGGTATTGACTTGTAATTTGCCTTGCCTCAATTTTACTTTTGACAAGGATAAAAACCATGCAAAACCCATCACACAAAAAGGCTGATATGCAGCCTAAAAATCATAGTCAAGCCAAAGAAAGACTTGGAATAAAGGACGATATGAACTCGCTTATCTTCCAAGGTGGAGAGCTCATGAAAGCAGGAAAGTGGCAAGCTGCTGCGCAGGCTTGGGTTGAAGCTATCAAGCTTAATAACCCTGCTATGCCGGATGGTGTTTATGTGCGGTTGGCGAATGCTTATAGGCGACTTGGACGTGACCAAGACATAGTCAATTTGTTGCAAACTGCGATAAAAAAGAATGCTGATTCCATAGCTCTATACAGAGAAGTTTTCCTTGCTCACCTAGAATCTGGAAACTCTGAAGCCGCTATTTTTATAGCCATTTCAGCGTCATTGGCAGTTCGCTCAGAGGCGGACAAAAGTGAAGTAAGAGAGTTCTTATTTAGGGGCATGAGCAGATTTATGTCTCGCGGGACTAAGTAAGTTCCTTTTTAGTGAAGATGAACTGTTAAGGTTTTACCTTTAGCGCCTTGTTTGACCCATGACAGGCTTGCAAGAGCAAACTAAATTCCAACTTTTCTATCTATTCATAATATGTTCGAGTTTTTTAACAAAGTCTTCGACAGGGTTTTCAGGTAAATAAACCAAAATATCCTTACGGGCTTGTTGACCCATAGACCGCCATTGACGGCGTTTTTTATAAGCTTCTTCCAGCACAT
>CAYUZL010000427.1:0-4482 GCA_964449725.1 uncultured Alteromonas sp.
TATCTAAACTACTCAAAATAACTACGCTTGTTACTCTAGGGTTAGGCCTGTCAAAACAGAGCATTAGTGCTCCGTCTAATGATGGTTTTGTAGTCATTACAAATATCGCAACACCCGTGTCAGGACTCACAAAAAAACAAATTAAGAGTCTTTACTTAGGTGCCCCTACTGATTTAAAACTGATACCATTAATGCTGGATACATCATTGAAAACCCGACAAATTTTCAATGCGCAAGTTATGGGACTATCAGAGTCTCGACTTCAATCGTTTTTAGCACAAATGCGTTTTTCAGGACGTAGTATCGATGTTGTAGAATTAGAAAGTGTTAAACAAGCAATAGACAAAGTGACTATTGAGCATAACACTATTGCTTATGTGCCCGAAGGCACGGCGATACCAAGAGATGTTAAAATTGTCTTTCGCTATCCTTAGTTTTTTAACTTAAAACTTCTGAACTTTAAAAGTGGCTACATCTCTTTTCAATTTATACACATCTAGTTTAAATAATTCGTCTATCGGGATAGGCCTAGATAACCAATACCCTTGTAACGTGTTGCAGCCCTCTCCAACCATGCGTTGAAATTGGCTTTTAGTCTCTATCCCTTCTGCACAAATAGACAAATTTAAGCGTTTAGCCAAATCAATAATACTTTGAGTAACCAAAACACTACGAGAATTATCCTCTAAACCACATACAAACTGGCGATCAATTTTCAGCGTATCCACTTGGATTTGCGTCAGGTAAGCTAACGAAGAAAAGCCGGTGCCGAAATCATATAAAGAAATTGAAGATCCTAATTTTTTTAATGAGGAAAAAAAGCGGTTGGTTTCTTCAAAGCATTCTAAATATGCAGCTTCCGTTACTTCAACCTCTATATCGCTTGGCCTTACTTGGTAATCAGAACTTTTATCAACAATATAGTCAACCAAAGACATGTGAATAACATCAATAGCAGATAAATTTAAGCTGACTTTGATATCGTCACCAAAATTTTTCACCAGTCGCCCCATATCTGAAAAAACCGCATTGATAACCCAACGAGTGATTTGAGGTATTTTCCCTCCTTGTTCCGCTATAGGGATAAACTCAGCAGGAGATACGAGACCCAGCTCTTTATTTTGCCAACGAAGTAGCCCTTCAAATCCAACTATTTTACCACTCGGATTCATTTTAGGTTGGTAAACTAAACTAAATTGATCTTCTGAAAGTGCTGATGATATTGAATTAGCTATTGATAACTTTCTTAAGTGCCCTTTCACCATATTTGAATCAAAATGTGTATAGCAGCTCTTACCTGATTTTTTAGATTCGTACATTGCAATATCAGCATAACTGATCAATTCAGACAACTGATAAGAGGCTTGAGATGCAGAAGCTATTCCGATGCTGACGCCTATATGTAAATCCAATCCATTTTCGGCAAAAGGTAACTTCATCGATTGAATCACCTTTTCTGCAATTGTAGCTAATGAGTGTGCATTTTCTGGAGCATGAGGTATTAATAAAAATTCATCTCCTCCAAGTCTTGCTAACCTATCTCCTTCTCGCAAGTTATTACTTAAACGCACAGCAACTTGCTCTAACACTGAATCACCGCTATCGTGACCTAGAGAGTCATTAATAGCCTTAAAGCCGTCGAGGTCAAAAAACATAATATTTAAATCACTTCCTTCCCTTTTCGCTTGCGCCAATTCCACTCTCAAAAATTCCATAATGAACTGTCGATTTGGTAGCCCTGTTAAGCTATCAAAATTCGCAAGTCGCTCCATGACATCTTGCTGGCTTTGTAATTGATTAGATTTTTTTTGACTAACACTTAATTCATTTTCAATAGTGTTAATCATTTTATTAATGCTGGTCGCTAAGCTTGAAATTTCATTTTGCCCTTTGATATTAAATCGAGCTTTATAATCTCGCGTTTTAGTGACTTTTCGTGTGAAAGCAGTCAGCGCAAATACGGTAGAAAATTGTAAACGCAGTATCCATGCAAAAGTAAACGCGACTATTAATGCACATAACACACCTAATGGAATAGCATTTTTCATCATTCTATGACGAGCAAGTACAATAGGCGTATCCACATCGACAACTAAATGAAGTTCACCTAGTTGGTAATCTGGTGACCCTATAATTTGCTTCAAATAAAAATAGCCGTCTCCCAAAAGTGCATTGTTAGTTAAACCCAAAAAGTGATTCTTTAAAGTGTCACTGGTCGTTAACTCAGGATTGCCTGCTTGACCTGTATATGCCTGAATTAACCGCTCATCTTTATCGTAGACATAGGCCGCTACAACAGATTCATGAGGGTCTAATTTCAATAAGTTAGAGGTCACGTCGATAAAGGTGAATTCAGAGGCGAGTGCCTTTACTAAATCTTCACTCGTGTTTTGAGATAAGGCAACGAATGATTTCTCAACATAATTACGATACTGATTTTCATGTTCTCGTACACTTACAAGAATGAGCAAAGTAGCAATAAGAATTGAAAAAAGTAGTGAAGTCAATGTCAGCATTGACTTAATACTGGATGTCAACTTTGACTCCTTAAAAATATGTTTGTCTACTAAATCAAAAGTCTTGTTAAACAAGTAAAATCATCAAGTCTATTTGACTCTTTATAGTAAAAAATACTCTCGAATAAGACTTAAGTGTAGTACAAATTTTCACTCTTGATCCCCTTAACTCAAAAGTGAAAAGCAAAATTTAATTATGCTACTGAACGATAAATAGAGCTATTCATGCGGTGATATGCGGCAGACAAGTAAGAACTTATAGAATAATACAATTTACAACTGATTTCGTTGGCAACACATGTATTAAGGCCATTTCAATATGAAAACACAAGAGCAAGTTATTGCTAGTTTACCAAGCCATCTGCAGCCTTTTGTTGCCACGCAAAACTACGCACACTATACCCATAGAGATCATGCCATTTGGCGGTTTTTGATGCAACAGCTGACAACCCATTTAAAACACAGTGCCCATCCCATCTATTTAGAAGGACTAGCAAAAACAGGTATTGATACTCAAGCTATTCCTAAAATTGAAGTCATGAACCATTGCTTGGAAAAATTAGGTTGGCGTGCCGCTGTTGTTGATGGCTTTATTCCTCCAGCCATTTTCATCGAATTTTTGGCTCATCGAGTCTTAGTCGTCGCTGTAGACATTCGTTCTATCGAGCACATGCTTTACACCCCAGCCCCAGATATCATTCATGAATCCGCTGGGCATGCCCCATTTCTAGCTGATGTTGATTATGCAGAGTATCTAGAAAAAGTCGGTAGTTTAGGCCGCCGAGTGATTACCAATAAAAGTGACATTGATATTTTTAACGCCATGCGTCAACTATCTATAGTGAAAGAGTCGCGCTTTGCATCGGACACAGAAATTAAAACAGCCGAAGAAGAACTCACTCGTATCATCGAGAAGTACAAGGACACGCCCCCTTCAGAAGCAACTTTACTTTCAAGGTTACAATGGTGGACAACTGAATATGGCTTAGTTGGCGATATCGAAAACTACACAATTTATGGCGCGGGGTTACTGTCGTCATTAAGTGAAAGTGTCAATTGTTTAGACGATAACAAGGTCACCAAGCATATGTTGACCATTGATGCAGTCAGTGCAACCTATGACATTACCCGAGAACAACCAAAACTTTTTGTTGCGAAAAGCTGCCGACACTTATCACAGATAGCCGATGAATTTGCGCAGCACCTGTGTTATTCAAAAGGCGGCGCTGAATCTATTGAAGTGGCAATTGCGGCACAAACAGTCAATACCGCAAGATATAATTCCGGCTTAGAAGTCAGTGGGGTTTTCACTGGTGTAAAACGAGACGCTATGGGCAAAGCAATTTACCTTAAAACATCAGGCCCTACTCAGCTTGCCTATCAAGAAAAAGAAATTCCCGAACAAGGTACCCATTACCACAGTGAAGGTTTTGGCAGTCCTATTGGAAAAATACAACAAATGGATCGATGTTTATCTACATACAGCATTGATGATTTAAAATACTTCGGCATCGAAACTGGACGTCTCGTTAAACTCGTTTTTTTAAGCGGTATTACCGTGTCAGGAAGGCTCGATTCAATATACCGCAGGCACAATAAGAACCTTTTATTTACCTTTACAGGCTGTACTGTTACCGCGTTAGACGGAGAATGTTTGTTTATGCCCGAATGGGGAGACTTCGACATGGCTGTAGGTGAAACAATTGAGTCAGTTTATGGTGGCTCTGCCGATTTAGATGCCTTTCCTCAATACAGTAACCCTTTGAGTTCTCAAGAGAAGCAAGATGATGACAACCAAAGTGAATCTGGAACCTTTGAGTTATATGCTAAGGTCAAAGCACTAAGGGAGTCTTCAGCAGCCAATTCCGCTGAAATAAATAAGCTTGTGGAAGAGTATATTCAAGGCACGAACCATGAATGGCTGCTTACCTATGAACTCGCTGAATTAACTCAAAACACACAAGAC
>CAYUZL010000428.1:0-3723 GCA_964449725.1 uncultured Alteromonas sp.
CCCGCTTGCTGAACTTCGCATAGAAAGGCAGTTTCACCTTCAACTGTCGCGGTTGCAGTAATGGCTAAAACAACTTCAAATACGTTTTCATCGAGTTTGTTAGAACGGGTGTCTAAATCAAGCTTTACATCAGGCTTCCACGCTTTAGAAAAGATGTTTGGAGAGTTTGGTGTTTCAAATGAAATATATTTTGTATATATAAGTTGGATTTGAAATTGTTGTTGTACTGCACCTTCAGGTGCTGCTTTTTGCTCTTCAGCCATTACTGTTTTCCTTTTTTCTTGCTCTTAACCGTTAAGAAGAGCGTCTAATTTATCTTTTTGTTCTAGTGCGAACATATCGTCGCAGCCACCAATGTGCTTATCGTTGATGAAAATTTGAGGTACGGTAGAACCGCCATTTGCTCGCTTAATCATCTTGTCTCTAAGTTCTGGTTGCTTGTCGATTGGGTACTCAATGTACTCAACGCCTTTATCTGCTAACAAGGCTTTTGCTCTCATGCAATATGGGCAATAACCTTTGCTGTAAATTTCTATTTTACTCATAATAATCCTATTTACTGACAGGAAGACCAGCAGCTTCCCAAGTGCTCATGCCACCTTGTAAAATACTGGTCTTTTCAAACCCTTGCTGTATAAGCTCATTCGCAGTGCTTTTGGATAGATTGCCTAATGCACATACTAGAATAATGGGTTTATCTTTAAATTTTTCAAGCGATCCAAATTGTTTGTTTTTAATCACTTCCGGTTTTAAGTGCTTAGCACCTAGTATATGACCTGTGTTGTACGCTTTTACTTCGCGCATGTCCAAAATAACAGCATCTTCGTTATTCATGAGTAAGGTTGCTTCATGGGTACTTAGTGCTTTTACCGGTGACATAGCTGCGGTGACATAGCTGTATGCTATTAGCAGGAAGATGACGACCCAAGCAGCAGATAGAAGTAAATGGTTACTTATAAATTCCATAAATTGTTGCATTTCATATGTCTCACTGAAACCTAAAACAGCGCAGAGTATAGCTATTTTGATGATGAAAACCAGTGGAATTGATGTCTTGCTTTGTTACACTGAGGTTCATTGACAACAGATTCTATATTCAAGGCTGACTCTATTTTGAAATTTGTGTTGCTAACACTTTTGATTTTCAGTTCTATTTTTTGTGTTCAAGCGCAAACCAGCGACGCATCACAGTCTGAAAAACTAAAAGCATTACAAAATGAATTGGCTGAACGTCAAAGAAAACTTCAATCTAATTTAACGTCTGCTGAAGAACTCAAAGCGATTTTAAAACGGTCTGAGTTAGCCATTGCTGCCACTGCTAAGGCGTTGAACAATACCCAAAATGAATTGAGTCACAACAGTAAAGAACAAGCTTCACTAAAAGTACAAGCTGAGAACTTAAAGGAAAGAGTGGCACAACAGCAAAGCCAACTTGCTGCCCAAGTGAGAAGTGCCTATATGGCGGGTAATTATGACTATGCCAAAATGGTTTTAAACCAAGATGATGCGCTGCGATTCGAACGAGTCCTTACCTATTACCAGTATTTTAATAAAGCCAGACAAAGCGCAATTTCTCAATTTAGAAGCGATATTCAACAATTAGAATCTATTAACAAGAGATTAGAAGAAGCTGCTGTAAAGCTTAAGGCGTTATTGAAAGCACAAACGTCGCAAACAGAAGAGTTAAAAGCGCGAAAGGAAGATAGACAAATTACGTTAGCAAAACTTAACTCTGCCATTTCATCTCAGTCTAACGAAATAGCAGTATTGCTTCAAAATGAAGAAGCCTTAATAAAAGCTATAAATGAAGCCGAGGAAGCTCGTCAGCTGGCTCGTGAAAACGACCTATCACTCAACGGCCTGTCAAAATTCAAAGGTACTTTACTTGTACCTGCTAAAGGTCGAGTTCAAAAGCTCTATGGCAAGCGAAGGCAAGGGCAAGTTAGGTGGAAGGGTATTATTATTGAAGGTGCTGAAGGTGGGGCTGTGAATGCAATTCATCAAGGTCGCGTGCTCTATGCGGATTGGCTAAAAGGGTTTGGCTTAGTGATAATTATTGATCATGGTGAAGGTTATATGAGCGTATATGGGCACAATCAAGCATTGCTCAAAAAAGCCGGTGATACAGTGCGCTCAGGGGAAGCAATGGCGCTATTGGGTCAAAGCGGAGGCCAAGCTTATCCTAATTTGTATTTTGAAATTAGGCATAAAGGTAAAGCGTTAAACCCAATGCAATGGGTCGACTTTTAGTTTAATTTAAATGTGAAATTTGTTAACATCCAATCATTAGCATGATGCAATTCACATATTGCTCGATTTCATTTTCCAGCTATATTCTAAATCGTATTGAAGGTGTTTTTTTGAGCCCAGTTAGGTTGTTCTTTTTCTTGCTTGTTTTATTTGGAAAAACCCTGTTCTCCAGTGAAAGCTTCGCCAATTCTGATGCCAATGTCGGCAAAGTTATTATAGTGCTAGATGACATTGGCTATAGCCTTAATGAAGTCGATGCACTGTCATTACCTGTGGAAGTTGCGTTTTCTGTATTACCTCAAACGCCTCATGGAAAACTATTTGCTAAATTAGCCCATGAGCAAGGGCGAGATGTGATGTTACATTTACCTATGTCATCTACTCGAAATGCAGATCAAGGTCCTGGGGGCCTCACTGTGAATATGTACAAAGAGGATATCGAGCGCAAAGTTTCCGATGCATTGACTGATGTTCCTTATGTGATTGGTGTAAATAATCACATGGGAAGTTATCTTACTGCACAGCCAGATACTATGTCAGATTTAATGCACGCGTTAAAACGGCGGTCGTTATTTTTTTTAGATAGCCGGACTAGCGCAAGTTCTATTGCTTACGAAACAGCAAAAGAAGTGGGGATTCCGACAGATAAACGACATATATTCTTGGATCACCAACAGTCCGTTGAGTTTTATGAGAAGCAATTAGCCCGATTGATCAGAATTGCGAAAAAGCACGGTCGTGCTATTGGCATTGCTCATCCGTACCCAAGTTCAGTCGCCTATTTGGCTGAAGCGTTAAATAACATTGAAGATGAAGGAGTTATGCTTTATTCCGTCAGTGATTACTTTTCTTCATTATCCACGAATGAGAAAAACGTTGCGCTAGACCTAGAAGTGGCGACTGCGCCTGAGTAACAATTAGTCAATATAATACTGTCAAACATTACCGTAATGTTATATTATCTCGCCCCAAATTTTCACACGTTGTAATATATGCACGAAGCAAAGGCACAATCTAACTTCCTTGACCGCTGTGGTATTTGGATTTCCACTTTGTGTGCAATTCATTGCTTATCTTTACCAGTGTTAGTACCTTTACTTCCTCTTGTGGCTAGTTCTTTTTTTGCCGAAGTCTGGTTTGAACGGCTTATTTTGGTCAGTTCAATAAGTATGGGAGCGGTAGCCATGACAATAGGGCTATTACGTCATCATGGTAGTGCCATTCCTTTAATTTTGCTGTCTTTAGGAGGTGTAATCTATTGGTACAAAGATATCTTTGGTCCTATGGGTGAACCCTTTACTATTTTCGTTGGTGCTATGTTATTGATTAGCGGGCACACTCGTAACATCAAGCTGATGCGGCAGTGTAGAGGGTGCAGCACTAGCGGAAGTGGCTCAAAATTATCAAAAAAGACTGAGTCAACGAATACGGCTTGCTCTTAGAGGGTAGTTGGGAAAGATACCATCAACCCCC
>CAYUZL010000429.1:0-4552 GCA_964449725.1 uncultured Alteromonas sp.
TTGTATATTTGTATCGGCTTTTTTGGAGTTAACAAACTGACGGAAACGCTTCATTGCATCTGGGTTTCCAATAGTGGTTTTCCATTCACACTGGTAAGTGTCTACAACATTATCCATTTGCGCTTCAAGTGTTTCACCCAAGCCCAAAGAATCGTCGATAACCACTTCTTTTAAGTAATCTAAGCCACCTTCCAGGTTGTCCATCCACACTGATGTACGCTGTAAACGGTCTGCTGTTTTCACGTAGAACATCAACACTCGGTCAATATACTTAACCAAGGTTTCGTCATCTAAGTCTGTTGCGAACAAATCGCCGTGACGAGGCTTCATACCACCGTTACCACATACGTATAAGTTCCAACCATTATCTACTGCGATTACGCCAATATCTTTACTTTGTGCTTCAGCACATTCACGAGTACAACCTGATACCGCAAATTTAATTTTATGAGGAGAACGTAGACCTTTGTAGCGATGCTCAAGAAAAATCGCCATACCTACACTGTCTTGTACGCCGTAACGGCACCAAGTTTTACCTACGCAAGATTTCACCGTACGCAGTGACTTACCATAGGCATGTCCGGTTTCCATTCCAGCAGCAATAAGCTCTTCCCAAATACCTGGAAGCTGGTCAATACGAGCACCGAATAAATCGATTCGCTGACCACCAGTAATTTTTGTATAAAGGTTATATTTCTTCGCAACTTCACCAATAACAATGAGCTTTTCAGGGGTAATTTCACCACCTGGAATACGGGGAACAACGGAATAAGTACCGTCTTTTTGCATATTGGCTAAGTAGGTATCATTAGTGTCTTGAAGAGGGATATGAACGGGTTCTAAAACGTAATCATTCCATACAGAGGCTAAAATTGAACCTACTGCAGGCTTACAGATTTCACAACCCAGTTCGCCTTTACCATGACTTTCTAATAAACCTTCAAAGGTTCTAATTTCATTCACTTTGATGATGTCATAAAGCTCTTGACGGCTATAAGCAAAATGCTCACAAATGTCTTTACTTACTTCAACACCACGACCTTCCAAATCAGCATCAACAACAGACTTAAGCAAGGCAGCACAACCACCACAACCCGTGGCTGCTTTAGTACATGTTTTAACGTCACCAACACTGCACGCACCTTCATCAATAGAACTGATGATGTCGCCTTTGGTTACGTTGTGGCATGAACAAATTACCGCAGTTTCAGGTAATGCATCTGCGCCTAAACCTGGCTTGTTATCTGCCATTGGCAAAATAAGCGCTTCAGGAGAGTCTTCCAATGCAATACTATTAAGCATGTACTGCAAAAGCGTATCGTATTCTGATGTATCACCGACTAAAACAGCACCAAGTAGTGTTGTTTTGTCTTCAGAGATTACAATCTTTTTATAAACGCCTTCCGGCTGATTTTCGTAGATGTAAGCTAGCGCGCCTTCAGTTTTACCATGGGCATCACCAATACTACCTACTTCAACACCGAGTAGTTTTAGCTTAGTACTCATATCAGCACCAGCAAACTCAGCATTTTCAATATCAGTTTGAAGAATGTGACGTGCAGCGACTTTTGCCATCGAGTAACCTGGCGCAACCAAGCCGTAACAGAAGTTATTTAGCGCTGCACACTCACCAATTGCATAAACATCAGGAACCGATGTTTTGCAAGATGCATCAATCGCAATCCCGCCTCTTTCACCTACAGCCATTTCAGCATCTCTGCCAAGTTGGTCGTAAGGGCGAATACCAGCAGAAAACAAAATCATATCGGTTTCAAGGTGACGACCATCCGCAAAATTCATACGGTAGCGACATGTTTCACCGGCTTCGATTATTTGCGTCGCACAGCCTGTGTGCACTTGTACACCTAGTTCTTCAATTTTTGAGCGCAATACTCGACCACCAGCCTCATCTAGCTGAACGCCCATCAATTGAGGGGCAAATTCAACTACATGAGTTTGTAAGCCTAAGTTTTGCAACGCGTTTGCTGCTTCTAAACCAAGTAAACCACCTCCAACAACTACGCCAACTTTACTTTGCGAAGCCGATTCTTGAATATCTACTAAATCTTCAAGGGTGCGATAAACTAGACAATGAGGTTGTTCATGGCCCGGAATAGGCGGAACAAACGCGTAAGAGCCCGTCGCCATGACTAAGTGATCATACGAAATCGTTTTATCGGTATTAGTAGTAACCGTTTTACTTTCCGTATCAATATTAGTCGCAAGCGTACTTGTGAGCACTTCAACATTCCATTCGTCGTATTGCTCTTGTGTAATCATCGCTAAATCAGCAGCAGTTTTGCCGCCAAAGAACTCTGACAAATGTACACGGTCATAGGCAAGATTTGGTTCTCCACAGATAACCGTAATACGGGTATCTGTAGATTCTCGAAGTTTTACCACTTCTTCGACGAAGTGGTTACCCACCATACCGTTGCCGACTACGACAATGTGTTGCGAAATGCTCATTAAAAAGCTCCTTAGAAAGTTTTACCTACCCATAGCCAGATTGCATCTTCATCTACATTGAAATCGTCTGCAGAATAGAATGAACCTTTTATGCCAGTGTAAATACCATTTTTGAACTTCTTGGTGTATTGAAGTTCTACCTCTGAACCTAACTCATCAAGTGTTGCACTTGCTGATTCGGCATTAAAATCGTGATAACGAACTAACCATGACCCACCCCATACTTTACCAGCCAAAGAGATATAAAAATCTTCAAGGCCAACTGCAGGAGTACCTAGGAATTGGTCAGTCCAACCATTAAATTTGTGTAACGTTGCTAAAGGTGTAGAGAAACCAAACTGGCCGTCATCTGAACCTAAAGATTCAAAACCAATTTTTGCATTCAATCCACTAAAGGTTAAACCACCTTCTAAACGAAAAAAGTCTGCATCAAATTCGCCAGCAGCGGTCTCTGATGTTTGTGTTGCAAACTCGGCTAAATAGCTTACCGACACTTTGTCATTTATTGGCTGCCCACCTCTAAACGCAACACCATAGGTATCAAGAGTGTTGTCTACGTCATCTTGGTCTAGTAAATAAGAGTACGCTGTAATTTTTCCTACAGATGTTTTATATGACGCATTTAAAAAGATATCGCCCACATCCAAATCACGCTCTTCTCCAAAGATACGATTTCTTTGGGTCACGTATGCCGCAGTTACATTTATTTCTTTTGTTGGTGTGTAAACTACTGACGCAGCATCGAATGTTTGTTTATCTTGACGCCACGCTACATGACCAATAAATCGATGGTCATCTAAGGTTATTACTTGGCGACCGATTTTAGCAGTTAATTGATCGCTTTTATACTGAATATATCCCTGATCTAGTTCAGTTGTTTCAGGATCTGCAATGACAGACGTCGTACCCAGATTGCGATCTATCGTATTATTGTAGTCATCTACACCTAAAACGGCACGAACATCTTCTAACTCAACAAAACCAGACCAACCCTTAATTTCTTTTGATTTAACGCTAATAGTCGTTCTTAGTGTTAATGCATTTGCATCATCAAGTGCATTGTTTTGACTAATATTTTCATAACGCAAACGAAAGTCAGCTTTTGCACTAAAAAAGTCTTCCGCCGCAACGTTACCAGCTGCAAGAGTTGAAGCTGCTAATATGGTACTTGTAATTAAATTTTTTGTATTTTTCATAGTGTTTAAATCCAATTTAATTTTTAATAATTTTATAATTTTATAACTCAGTGTTATGCCACTTGAGAATCTGCAGACACTACACTAGATTTTTTTTTTGCTTTCACTGGTTGTACCTTGGCTTGTTTTTCATACAAGAATGTCAATACTTCAGATCGCAAATGGTTATAGTGAGGGTCGTTTGCAAGTGCAAGTCTGTCTCTTGGTCTAGGCAAGTCTACATCCAAAATTTCACCCACGGTTGCAGCTGGACCATTGGTCATCATCACAATTCTGTCTGACAACAAAACAGCTTCATCTACATCATGGGTAATCATGACCACTGTATTTTTAAGTTCGTCTTGAATTTCCATGAGAGAATCTTGCAAATGCGCTCTAGTTAATGCATCAAGTGCGCCAAAAGGTTCATCCATTAGTAACACTTCAGGTTGCATAGCTAAGGCTCGTGCAATACCAATACGCTGCTTCATGCCGCCAGACATTTCGTCTGGGCGTTTTTGCATTGCGTGGTCCATGTAAACAAGCTTTAAGTTATGCTCTATCCATTCTTTTGTTTCAGCAGGTGACTTGCTCTTACCAAACACTTGTTTAACAGCAAGTTCAACATTTTGGTACGCCGTTAACCAGGGTAGCAATGAGTGATTTTGAAACACAACTGCACGTTCAGGGCCGGGCTCATTTACTTCACGTTGGTTTAGAATTACACCACCGTTTTTAGCTTGAACCAAACCCGCTATAACATTTAACACAGTTGATTTACCGCAGCCTGAATGACCAATGAGAGAAACAAATTCACCTTTTTGAATTTGCAAGTCCACTTCTTTTAATGCTGTGAACTCTCCCTTTGGAGTAGGAAACGTTACATCAATTTTGCTGATATCTAAAAA
>CAYUZL010000430.1:0-3975 GCA_964449725.1 uncultured Alteromonas sp.
ATATTAAGGAAGCAATGGCAATCTCTTTCTTTGGGGAGTCAATTATCCCAAAGCGATTTAGAGCAAAACAAGGCTTTTGATGACGCGTTAGAACAGGCGTTTGTTCCGTGTCGCGCTTTTTTCGCAGAACAAGAAGAAATACGACAAGCAGCAAAGACAGAAAGAGAGTCATTATTGTTCTCGTTAGACGAGATGCTAAAAGGCACTGCGCCTATTGATGAACACTATGCAAAGCATTTTGAAAACATTCAAAAGCAATGGCGAGACACGCCTTCGTTACCACCAAAAGATTACGCCTACTTTAAACAAGAATTTTATAATCGAAGAGACGCTATTTTTGCAAAATTAACGCCTTATTTTGAAGAAAACAAACGTGTTAAATCGACTTTAATCAAACAAGTTGAAAATCTATTGTCCAAGGAACACTGTTCAGAGGCAGTAAATGAGGCAAAAGCCTTACAAAAGCAATGGCGTAGCATAGGAACTTCTGGAAAACGCACTGATAGCAAGCTTTGGCGCTCTTTTCGCGATGTAAATGACAAAGTCTTTGCTAGGGCTAAAGATGAACGTCAAGTTAAGCAAAATGCGCTAAGTACTGACATAGAGGCAGTGACACAATTGATAAAGGATTTCCTAGTTCAAAGTGTGGAGTTGAAAAAAGACGCTTACGATACTTTGTTTTCAGAGTTGAGCGATAAAGTTAAGGCCTTGCTCAAAGGCGTTGGCGTTTCATTAATGGAAAAGCTGAACCAAGTAGAAGAAAAAAGGAAATTGAATAACCAGAAAAGTGCAATAGCTAAACGTCAATTGGATGGACAGAATTTGTCTGATTTTCTGCGTTTTTGCTGTGACAATAACAACACGAAAATCGATACTTTTGCGTCGTGGAATGCGTTGCCTAAAATGTGGAAACAGGCTGCTAAGCAAGTCACTAAAAAACCCGAGAGCTTGGTTGAGCAGTTAATTACCTTAGAGATTCTGTTAAAGCTAGAAACGCCTAAAAAACAGCAAGGCATCAAACAAGCGCTGCAGATGAAATTGTTAAGTGAGAATTTTAACAATACTCAGCGAACTGATGTGAGTGAACAGCTCAATCTATTGGTAGGCACTTTCGTGGCTTCCCCTGATGAAACTGTTTTAGGACGAATACACTGTGTAGTCGATGCTGTGTATGTCAAAGCTGTTGTTACTGAGTTGTAGAGCAAATTAGGTGAAAAATAAAGTTGAATACGTATTTGATACAGAGCCCACGGCTTACCGTTTTTTAAATACAGTAGGCCATTGGGATATTCCAGGCTTAGTGGTTAAGTTCGGACAGTCTTCTTTTCATGTTCTGATCCAATACACAGTACAAAAAGGCGATTTTGATACCACATTATCGAAATTGGACGATTTGTCTGCGAAAGAAGGCGGTGTAGAAGTCAGCTAATGTGTGTTGATGTTTAGCTGAGTAATTCGCCACGTAGGTTTTTAGTCATTAGCGCTTTGCGCTGAGTATGATTGATTGATTGACTTAGCACATAGTGCAATTTTGCAAGGGCGGCTTCAGGGGTCATATCAAAGCCAGAAATTAACCCTGCATCAAACAACGTATGCCCTGTAGCATAGTCCTCCATACTGACTTTTCCTTTGTAACATTGAGTGCAATTGACAACTAGAATACCTTCTTGAGTGGCTCGTTCAAATTGGGCAAGCAACTTAGGGCTTTGTGGCGCATTGCCAACACCATACGTTAATAAGATTAACGCTTTAACTGGCTGTTTTAAGGTATTCTCAATAACTTCTGCAGCAATACCCGGGTAGAGTGTTACTACACCAATGGGTTGAGTGTCGATGGGGGTTACAATTAACGGCTCAGTAGATGGTTGGATAGCTAATTCCCCTGAAAGTAGCGATATGTTGATACCTGCTTCTAACAACGGAGGAAAGTTAGGCGACCCAAATGCGTCAAAACCATTCGCGTCGATTTTTCTGCTTCGGTTTCCTCTAAAGAGCTTATTACTAAAATACAATGTCACTTCTGCAATGGGATAGTTTGCAGCGACATAGAGCGCATTAAGTAAATTTTCTTGGCCATCTGAGCGCAATTCCGCTAAAGGAATTTGTGAGCCTGTGACTATGACGGGTTTTTGCAAGTTTTCGAGCATAAAACTCAGTGCTGATGCGGTAAAAGCCATGGTGTCAGTACCGTGCAATATAATAAACCCATCGTATTTATGGTATTGACTACGGATATCTTCAGCAATTAAATTCCAGTCGCTTGGACTCATATTGGATGAGTCAATTAAGTTGTCATATTCATGAAGTTCGTAGTTTGGCATTTCGTATCTATGAAATTCTGGCATATTCGCCAGTGTTTTTGCTAGAAAGCCGGGAACAGGTATGTAGCCATTTTCAGATACTTGCATACCTATAGTGCCACCTGTATATGCAATATAAAATGTTTTTTTCATGGAGTATTCATCTTATCTATGGCTAGGTCATTCTATGAAGCATAATACTCAAATATGCCGATAAAAGCTTAGTTCAGGTGAAATTAGGCCCATATATGATTTAATTCTGAATGGAAACACTCCGCTATTATAATAGTATTGTATGAAAACTGGAGTAAAGATAAACTGGCAAGTATAAAATATAAGCTTTAGCCATTTACATAATGCTAAAGAGAACTCAGTCTAAAAACTCCGTCTTAGTGACATTTATCCAGGTAATGTAATTTTTGAAGAAAATTTGGCTTTTTTTAAGTTGCTTGATAGTAGGTGACGTAACAGCAGATCATTTGGATGAGCTCCAACGTGCATTTGAATTGAGAATAAAAGATCCTCATAGATCATCGGCTATGGTTGATAATATGAGTGAACTCACATTTGAAGGCGAACAAGGTGAAAAAGTAAAATATCTGCGTGCATTTCATATGGCATTACATGGTGATCTAGATCAATCTTTGGAGCAAATGGCGCAGATTAATATTAACGAATTAAAAGACCAAGAACTTGCCGCTGCGATATTGACAACCATGTTGTCTGTGAACGCAGGCGTAAAAAGTTGGGGAGATTCTTTTAAGACGTTGCATAAATTACGTCTTCTTTTAGAAACCTCATCTGGCTCACTTTCATTGCAAACTCGTCAAAACATGATTTTTAGCATATCCAACTTTTTCTGGGAAATTGGTGAATATGACGAAGTCGTATCTATGATGACAAATTTAATGCGCCAAAGGTTAACTGTAGAAGATAGGTGTAGAGTGTTCTCACTGATGTTAAGTGCTCAAGTCGAGCAGGGCGACTTTGAAAAATCGAAAGAAACCATTCACCGTTTTGAAGATGCGTGCTCTGTTACAAATGCTTCAATTTCTAGCCATTTAGTTCAAATAGACAAATTAAAAGTACTTTGGAGCGACAATGCTGAGCAGATGGTTATTGAAAAAGCAATGGCCTTTGAGCAAGACGTAATTCTCTTTGGTTATACTCCAACAACCAGAACGTTCCAGGCTTTTATTGCGCAAATGGCATATGAATTAAATGATATGGATTTGGCGTTAACCTATGTAAATAAAGTGATTGATGATGGTAATGAATCCGGGTATTACAAGCCATTTCTGGCGGCCTATCAAATTGCAGCAAAAGTGAATACTCGGAGGCAGAATCATGAACAAGCTGTGTATTTTCTGAATAAATACATATCGCTAAATCAGGTCACTCATGAAAGTGGTGCGAAGTTATTACTTGCCATTGAAAAAGCAAAGTTTGATGTTGAGAAAATTGAATCTGAAGTGGAAATACTTGATAGCGAAAACAAATTACTTCATACCAAAGCAGAGCTTTCTCGAGAAAGAATGGAGAGTACGCTACTTGTACTTTTGTTTGCATCTGTTTTAGTGTGCTTTTTAATATATTGGTCATGGAGAGGAAAAAAAATTCAACAGCGCCTTAAAGTAGCGGCAGAAATAGATTATCTAACTAAAACGTATAATCG
>CAYUZL010000431.1:0-3858 GCA_964449725.1 uncultured Alteromonas sp.
CCCTCTTCCTTGTTCTCCAGCTCTAGCAGCTTCAATAGCAGCATTCAACGCCAGTAAATTGGTTTGATCTGCGATTCCACTTATTTCAGAAAGTACTGAGCTTATTGTTTTGCTTCCATTGGACAATTTAGCCACCATTGAATCAACTTCGGTTAATTGCACCGATAAGTCGTTGATTGCGTTTATAGAAGAA
Organism: uncultured Alteromonas sp.; assembly: GCA_964449725.1. Classification (GTDB taxonomy): domain Bacteria; phylum Pseudomonadota; class Gammaproteobacteria; order Enterobacterales; family Alteromonadaceae; genus Alteromonas_F. The sequence continues at coordinate 194 of CAYUZL010000431.1, forward strand.
ATAATGGTTTTTTGTCCAGACTCAGTAATTTGTTGGCCTTGATTGGCTGACTTAGCTGTATCTGAAATGGTAACCGCGAGGTCTTGAATTGTGGTAGACATTTCTTTAATTGCGGTAGCAACTTGTTCAGATTCTACTCTTTGATTGCTTAAATCTTGAGATACTTGCTCGTTTTGTTTAGATGTATCCACAGCATTTTTATTCACATGAAGTGATACATCACTCACCCTTCCGACTACTGCATTGATTTCTGCTTTTTGCATTGCTAGAGCAAGTTGTATCGTTCCAACAGCATCATTACTACCGGAATACAAATAGCTCATCAATGGGTTAGTAAAAATAGCTTTAGATTCTTTTAGGACTTTTTTGTATTTTGCTCGCCACTGTATTGAAACTAGTGAAGATACAAGACCAATGATTATAAAAGGCAATGTAATCAATAGGCTAACGTCAGAAAAGAAAGTGAGAGCAATACTTGCTAAGGTGAATAAAAACAAGGTTGCTTGTAACCATAATGTTTGGTCAATTTGATATTTAAGCTTTAACGGTATTTGTTCTTTGTTCAATTTATCGTATAAATCGTCCGCTCTTTTTTGTACATTGGCATCTAATTTAGTTCGAACAGATTGAAATTCAACGTTATTACCAGAAGCATCTTTAATAGGGGTTACAAATGCATTAACCCAGTAATAGTCTCCATTTTTACATCTATTTTTAACTGGGCCCATCCATGATTTCCCCTGACGAATAAAAGACCATAAATCTTTAAATGCAGCTTTAGGCATGTCGGGGTGCCTAACAATATTATGAGGTTGGTCTTTTAGTTCTTCATTTGTGTAACCTGCGATGTCGCAAAATTCAGAATTTGCATATTTTATTCGACTATCTAAATCTGTAATTGAGAGCAAAATTTCTGATTCGTCAAAGAACTGCTCTGTTCCTGAAGTGTTTAAACCCATGTTACCTAACCTTTTGAATCTTTATTAATTGAATATTAGTAGTTGTTAAAAAAAATAGAGATTTTGTTTAAAAATAGCAGAGTATTTTTACAATGCTATTTTGAGAGGCAGCTAATATTTTTAATTAGCCTATTTTTAGTTGAACTATGCCGATGAGAGAGATTCTAGTTGAAAAATAATGCTGTAATACTATTGGAATAGGTATGCCTATCATCTTATCAGTGAAATCATGACGATTATCATTAATTTTCACATTGGTATTTTATAAAAACGCGTTTTTTAGTTTACGCTGTCAGTTGTTCTTTTGAAAGTGTCAGCCTCCTTTCATTTTGTCGTTCATCAAAATAGGTTTACCAAAACCTAGTCCCTCTAGTCGCTCAAGTTGGGTTTCGGCATCGCCTACAATGACATAAAACATTTTATCTGGATGAATGTATTGCTCGGCCAATGTGTGTATGGCTTCCACATCAACCTGTTCGACGTATTCGTTTTCTAGTTGTGCGTAATTAGCGGGGTAATCAAACAAACTAATATTCTCTAGCATGGTGAGTTTTGCATTGAGTGTTTCAAAAGACCGAGCTTTACTTTTTATCATGAACCCTTGAGTGACGTTTAAATCATTTTCTGAAAATGTCGCCCCGTAGTTACTCATTATTTCTTTAACTAAAAACGCGGCTTCTAAGGTTACATTTGACCTTACCGCGCTGGATATCAGAAAATCACCTGTGCGTTTACTGCCATTAAAACGAGAAAATATACCGTAAGTGTAACCTTTACCTTCTCGTAATTCTTGAGTTAACCGAGACGCAAAACTGCCGCCACCCAAAATGTAATTCATTACAGTAGCAGGGTAATAATCATCCGCGGTACTGAGTAGCGCTGGGTTACCCATTCTAAATATAGATTGCTTTGCGCCAGGTACATCATAAAAATACACTGCCGATTGTGTTGGCGTATGTACATCAATGACAGAAGGAAGCTGAATGTCATGTGCTTGCCATTTTTTTGCTAACTGATTAAAGCTCTTAACAACATCCTCTTTATTTACCGACCCCACTACGTTTAACGAGGCGATATTCGGAAGTATATTTGTTTGATAAAAGGTTTTTAAGTCATCAATAGTGGTGTGTTCAACACCTTTTTTTGTACCAAGTGTTGGGGTAGATAAAATATGATTTTGGCCATATTTTACATATGCATACACGTAATTTGCTATAGCATTGGGATTTGCTTGTTGCCCCTTGATTTGGTTCAGTACGTCTGCTTTTATTAACTCGAACTCAGTTTCATCCCATCTTGGTGTTAATAGCATTTCTTCTAATAATACGACCGATGCGTCGAAATTCTTAGCTAAGGTACTTACCTCGATTGTTATACGTTCATTGCTGGCATTTACATTAATGGTCGTACCTAAGGTTTCTAACTCCCGTTCAAATTCTGCGACTGATTTTTTAGCCGTTCCTTTGTTCATTAAACTGGCCACAAGGTTCGCTACGCCAGATTTATTCAGTGTATCGAGCAAATGCCCTCCTTCGATTGAAATTTCAAAGCGGACCAAAGGAAGCTCTTTGTCTTCTATCCCCATTACTTTCATACCATTGGCAAAATCATGGGTCCATATTTGGGGAGTGGGGATGACTGGAGATTGCCCGTAAGGAGGTTCAACACTTCTATCAAAGCTTGAGGACGTAGGCGTGTATGAGGCTACAATGTTGGGGTTGATAGTGTCTTCTGCGCCTTGAACGACTCTTTCTTCAATAACATGGGCAAGTTCGGAATTTTGTAGTGCGAGAGTGGGTTTTCCTTTTGGAACAAAGCTTGCAGACACATAAGGCTTACCTTTAATATAGGTTTCATACACTCGCTCTACGTCTTCTAAAGTAACTGATTGAATACGTTTTAGGTCAGTATCAATATACGATGCGTCATTGGCAAAAATGTTGTACTGAGCCAGCTTAAAAGCTTTACCGAGTACACTGGTGATACCATCGTAAAATTCGACTTCTTGCGCTGTTTTAATACGATCTAATGCGTCTTGGTTAAACCCGTGTAACTCAATTAAGGAAAACGCTTTATCAATAGATTCTTTTACCGCGTCTAAATCAGTGCCATTAAAAGCTTGAGTGATGATGGTAAACTCACCGGATAACTCAGAACCAAAATGATAGGTTTGTACAAAAGGCGCAACTTTATCTTGTTGGACTAACGCAATATCTAACGGCGATTTTTTACCGTTACTCATCAGTTCAGCTAAAATTTCTAATGCGTAGCTGTCTTCAGAATAAACTGGCGCTGAAGGCCAAGTCATTTGCAATAAAGGCAAAGTGGCAAAGTTGTCTTCATAGTATAGGTTTTTAACGTCGCTGAGGGTAACCGGTTGTTTCTCTAATGGTGCAATAGCCGGACCTTTAGGTATTTCGTTAAAGTACTTTTCAACCCAGATTTTTGCTTGTTCTAGATTAAAATCACCAGCAATGGTTAAGGTGACATTATTTGGCACATACCACTGGTTAAAAAACTCTTTTACGTCAGCAAGTGTTGCGTTTTGTAAGTCTTCTAATGAACCTATAACTTGCCAGTTATAGGGGTGTTCTTTGGGGTAAAGGGCTTTGCCTACGGCGTAGCTAAGGTGCCCGTAAGGGCGGTTGTCATAGGATTGTCGTTTTTCATTTTTTACGACTTGTTTTTCTTTGGCTAGTACAGGGT
>CAYUZL010000432.1:0-5619 GCA_964449725.1 uncultured Alteromonas sp.
GATTATGTCTTCCGGCGTTGTTTGGTAATGGGCTAATGATAAAAGAGAGAACCATCGGCGAAGGTGTTCAGCCGACACATCCTGTTTATTTTTAACAATTTCTATGTACGGATTACATTCTTTATTAGGTTTAACTTCAACATTATGAATTGTTGAATCGAGCAGGAATAAACGGTCTAGGTGTGATTCAAGCAAATCTCCCGTATGGTAGCGCAAGGGTTGGTGCAAGGTTACTTCACGTAATAGTGAGCCTTTAGTTTTGAGTTTTGGCAATAGTTTGTATTTAAAGCCATTTGCAGTGCCTTCATAGCCTTCAGAGGTTGTTGCTAAAATGTATTGATTTGAGCGTTGCACGAGCCGTAGCACTTCTTTTATGGGGAGATTTGCAGCTTCGTCGATAAGTAATAAATCGGATGACTCTAACAATTCTGGTGAGTCAGGAGCGTACCATTTCACTTGTTTTTTGTGTGCTACATGTTTGAATATACCCGTTGCATTTGACTTTAATGAGGTACATATATAAACGGTTCTACCTTCACTAATATAATAGTCTGCAATTAAACCCAGAAGAGCTGATTTACCTCTACCTCTTCTCGCGGTTATTACTGCATTTTCGTTCTGTTGTAAGCTAGACAAAATTGAAAATGCGTTTTGTTGATCAGCGCTTGCGAAAGGCGACGAAAAGTCTGATTCTTTCGTGTGTACAATCGGCGTGTTAGAAGGTAAATAAGTAAGCTCTTTATCTTGATGGTAGACACAAATATCTTCTGCCTTCGAGATCATTTGTTGCCAGCGATCTATGAATAAACTGTGCTTTAAGCTATACCCATGACTAACCAGGTTTGATTGCATTAATGCCGTTGCAGATGGCCAATGGAGCCATTTAGGGCAGCACACTACCAATACACCATTTTTCTTGATTGTGCCGGATAGTGCTAACAGCGCACTTGGGCTTATGCCATTTTGAGCATCATATAGTCCAATCAAGCATTCTTGCCCTAGCAGCTTTTTAAATTGCTTAGTGGGAACGCCTCGGGTGGTGAATAGGCTGCTGTCACCCACCCAAATAGATTTACCCTCAGCACTTTGACTAAATTGTATTGCTTGTTCGTAAGACCAGACTTTGTCACCGCTAAGTAGTATTAATTTTCGGTGGTATTGGCCTTGCTGCCGTTCGTTGAACCAGTTTTCCCAGAGATACAATGGAATATTCGCGTATAATAAAAAGTATGTGTAGTTTATCTGTATGCAAAGAGGAATTCGAATGCGATTTTTGTCTCGCCGATTAGTGATGCCCAGTGACTTAAATTATGCCAATGCGCTGTTCGGTGGTAGAGCGCTGGAATGGATTGATGAAGAGGCTGCGATTTATGCAATTTGTCAACTTGGAACAAACTGTTTAGTCACTAAGCATATTAGTGAAATTAGCTTCGAATCGCCGGCAAAGCAAGGAGATATCGTTGAGTTTGGCTTAGAAACAAAAGGCGTAGGGCGTAGCTCTATAACGGTTAGATGCCTGGTTCGTAACAACGCAACTAAAACAACAATATGTTTAGCTGAAGAAATAGTATTTGTTAAAATAAACCCTGATACGGGTAAACCTGAAGCTCATCATAAGACTCTTGAAACACTACAAAATCAAGCGTTGTATGGTGATGGTTTAAAAATGACAGAATAGAAATGAAATATGCACCCCATTTTATATAGGGTGCATATTTTCTTTTGAAGAGGTTAGAACTCGTAGTTTACGTTTATACCTACAATTCTAGGCTCACCAAACTGATAATAAGGTTCTGGTGCATAGCCATTACTTGGGTTATTACCAAACTCATTACTAAAGAAAAATCCGCGAGTTTGAACATCTTGGTCGGTTAAGTTTCTACCCCAAATCGCAAACTCCCAATTATCAAGTTGATAAGTCAGGCGAATATTCAATAGCTCATATGCGTCTGCACGGTCATTATGCCCATTCGAAAAGAAATATTCGTCTTTACCTTCTACTTCAATATTTAAAGTTAACGCATCGCTGAGGTAAACATCAGTACCTACCGTAAATTGGTATGTCGGGGCTTGTGCTATATCTCTGCCTTCAAGGCTTATTGGTGCTAATGCGGTACGGGCATCAACATGAGAGAAGGTTTCGAAATCGTCAAACTCAGCGTCGAGTAACCCAAGACTCGTGTAAATGCTAAAGTAATCTGAAGCCGCATAAACCGCTTCAAACTCCAATCCAAAAGCGGTTGCCGCAGCGTTATCTAAAAACTCATCAAATGAGAAGTCATCTGAGTTAAAGATCGACTGACTGACCTGAGCATCGTCTCTATCTTGGTAAAATACAGACAGTTGTGATTGCAGTTTGTCGTTAAACCAGTTGCCTTTAACACCTAACTCTAGGTTTACTAATGTTTCGGTACCGAATTGAAACGTGCTTTGGGGTATAAAATCATTGCGTTCCGCTGCTGAAATTATTTGCCCGTTTATACCGCCAGCTTTGAAGCCACGAGACAATAAGCCGTAAACCAAAGTGTCGTCGACTAAGCGATATTCTAGTACTATCTTACCGCCCCATAATGTTTCGCTAACTGAGCTATCTACACCTGTTGAATCAGTATATTCTGCGTCACGGTATTCAACGCGTAAACCTGTGATCAGGTTCCAGCGCTCATTTAATTGGGTATCTAACTGACCATAAATCGCAGTATTACTGGTGTCGAAGTCATTGGAAAAAGCACCATCAAATGCTAAGTCGGAAGAGCGAATACGCAACAGATCTTCGGTTTCTGTTCTTGAATAGATACCCGCTACCCACGTGGTTTTTCCAGCAAAAATATTATGTCCTTCTGACGAAATCGCACGTAAGTCAAATGTGAAGTTGTCGCGCTCTCTATCAAAACTGTCTGCTGAACTGAAGGGAAACAAGTCGTCAGAAAATGCGCCAATAAAGCTCCAGTCTTCATCAAAGCTATATAAACTGTCAGTGGTTGCGCCGCTAACAGTTGCTTCAAGGTTGAATGCTTCGGCTCCTGTCCAAACCGTATTTATCGCTCCGGCAAAGGAGCGCTGTGTATCTTGACCAGGTTGATCGGATTGGGTCACTCGGTTGTTATCTAGTGAGAATGCGTCATAGCCATTGTCAGCGTTTAGATATAACCCAGTAAGGTTCACTGTTAAATCGTCGTTAACGGCGATTTTTAGCTTTCCTCTTAGTGTGGTTTCATCGATGTTGTTTGTGTCATCTCTGTTTAAAAAACTGTTTTCGGTAAATCCATCGCTTTTTAGCGTTTGCACGGCAACGCGATAACCGATTTTTTCACCAATAGGCCCGCTAATCACACCATCGATAACTTGACCGCCGAACTCGGATAGCTCAACGCCAATTTTTGCATAGAGCGCATCAGTAGGATCGTTTGTTTTTAAATTAATAAGGCCAGCCAGTGCGTTTGCACCGTACAAGGTTCCTTGGGGACCTCTAAATACTTCTACTTGCTGAACATCAAGTGTATTTGCAGCTAAACCTAAACCAGTAAAGTCGATGCCATCAATAACCAAACCCACTGAAGGGTTAACTGGGTCGATAAACTGGCTTCGCTCACCAATGCCACGAATTTGAAAAAAGCGGCCTCTTGATGCACCAGCAGTAATGTTTACATTGGGGGCAAAATTCAGTAACTGTTCAATATGGTTGGCACCGCGACGTTCAATTACACTTTGATCTAGAACACTTACACTGCTTGACAAATCAAGTAGGCTGTCATCTCTAAACTCTGCGGTAACAACAATACGCTCTACGTCTGCTTCATCAATTGCCTCATTGGCGAAAGACAGGGCAGGAAACAGTGCAACTGCAAGGCAGCAGCTCAAATAACGTTTATGATATTTCATGTGGATCTCTTCAAATAAAAATAGAAAAGACTCGGTTTTTCGGCAGTGCAATGGAAGTAAAACTATTGACCATTCCTACGCCGGTATTATCCGGATCAGGTATAAGGGTTCTAGCACAGCTAATCTCAGCCTCCTTTAAAAGAGACACCCCTTGGTTCGTTGATCTAATTCAACGCGGCGAGATTTTAACAATACCCGAGGTGACTGCAAGGAAAAAGTTCAATTGTTTTTTAAATTAATTTGAATAGTGATCATAACGTTCGATTATACTGGGGGATTCAAGTGTTGTTTGGTAGCATAAAAGCTGAATGATATTAGGCAATGGTTACTAAACTGTACAAGGCGCTGATTAATTATAGGAAAAATCTATGAAAGTTATGGTTGAACTATCGCTTTACCCACTAGTCAATGAGTATATTACACCAATAAAGTCGTTTATTGATAGATTGAACTCATACAGTGATATTCAAGTTGAAACTTGTTCAACAAGCACACAAGTCTCAGGAGAGTATCAGCAAGTTGTTGCTATATTAGGTACAGAAATGCAGCGTACCCATGAAGAAGTCGGCCAAGCAATATTCGTTGCTAAATTTCTTAATTTTGATGTTATGGAAGCGAGAAAGAAAGCTAATATATAATTAAGTCGGTGGTTTTATACGAGGCGTTATATGACTATATCGAACGATGAAAAAAAGATTTTTTTACAGGTATTGAAGAAATCGCCGTTAAGAATTGGCAAGAATACAGTGTTTACTTTAATGCCTGTTCAGTCTACTCATAGGATTTATACCTTTGAGGCCGAAAATAAAACCTATGTTATAAAAAAATTCATCGAAGAATCTTTTACTCAGTTAAATCGACCGGCAATATTCAATGCTCAAAAGGATCTTGCAAGCCAAGGCTTTGCTCCAATACCTGTGTGGATTGACTGCGCAAATGGAGTTTGGATAGAAGAGTATGTATCCAGTCAAAACGTTGTTTTAAAACCGGCACAAAATCAAAGCCTTCTAGGAGCGGTTTTAGCTGAGCTACACACAATAAAAATCGACACTAAACTGATTTTACATATTGATTTGCCTGCTCAATGGCAACATTACCTTGAACATTTAAGTCACAGTGAACAAGCGAAGTGGCAGCAAGTTATTAAGCAAGGCATTGATGACTATAATAGGCTGTTTGACGCGGAACCTCGTGTTTTATGCCACAACGATTTGTCTTTAGGGCATATATTGTCTCATGACCCCTTAATAGTGGTTGATTGGGAGTACCTCGCATGGGGAAATCGCTATTTTGATATCGCTTCGGCAATTTCTATAAATCAAATACCGTTAAAACAGGCTCATCAGGTGATTGAAAGTTACGCAGAAAAACTAGGAAGAAGCGCACAAGAAGTGTTCAATTGTGTTCAAGCGATGAAATTATGTACACAAATTACAAATGGTTTATGGTACGAGGCTAAAAATGCTTTACCTTTATAACTTGATACGTATAATTCACCACCTCGTTAGGGGTGTAGTTCGAATTGGTAGAACAGCGGTCTCCAAAACCGATGGTTGGGGGTTAGAGTCCCTCCACCCCTGCCACTTTTTTTAAGTACTCTTTGTTTACTCATGTTAATTGATTATCAACACGCTTTATTGAAACAAATGGGAATTGTTGTGTTTTAAACACAGCAATCCGAAGATACAAAAGAAAAAGTGCAGTCTTGTGATGTGCTACCAGCTCACAATATTGATC
>CAYUZL010000433.1:0-5581 GCA_964449725.1 uncultured Alteromonas sp.
TAAAGGACAAACTCTTTATACCTACTTATATTTAGCACCTGATCCGGTACAAACTGAACTGTTGGTTAAATCTGGCGCGACGTGTATTGCCTATGAAACAGTAACGGATAACTTTGGTGCCCTACCTTTGTTAGCACCTATGAGTGAAGTTGCAGGAAGAATGGCAATTCAAGCTGGTGCACATTACCTACAAAAAGCTCATAGTGGCAGTGGTACACTTTTGGGTGGCGTTCCTGGTGTTGAGCCTGGAAAGGTACTCATCATTGGTGGTGGTGTTGTGGGTACAAACGCAGCAAAAATGGCAATAGGCCTAGGCGCTGAAGTCACCATTTTAGACCGCTCTTTACCTCGTTTACGTCAGTTAGATGATATTTTCGGTGGCAGAATTAAAACAGTTTACTCTACTGTTGATGCGCTAGAAAATTATTCTTCTCAAGCTGATCTTGTCGTAGGCGCAGTACTGATCCCTGGCGCAGCTGCGCCAAAATTACTGAACCGTAAGCAAATTGCTGCAATGAAACCAGGCTCGGTACTTGTTGATGTTGCAATTGACCAAGGTGGTTGTTTCGAAACATCACAAGCCACTACCCATCAAGATCCAGTTTATATTATTGACGATGTGGTTCATTACTGTGTTGCAAACATGCCAGGCGGTGTCGCTCGTACTTCTACCTTAGCATTGAATAACGCTACACTACCTTTTGGATTAGCATTGGCAAACAAAGGGCCAGTTCAAGCTATGCTTGATGACCCACACTTACTCAATGGATTAAATGTACACAAAGGAAAAGTAACTTATAAAGCGGTTACTGACGCCCTTGGTGGAGAGCTTAACCTTGAATATATGGACGCAAGTGACGCACTTACGTCGTTGTAATAGCTTAAATGATTAGATAGCGATTGATTGATTAATCGCTATCAAACTCTCTTTAGGCTCATCAGCCTGAGTAATAGGTCGGCCAATAACTAAATAGTCTACCCCAAAGGCAATGGCGTCTGCTGGGGTAACTACCCGTTTTTGATCACCTACATCGGCACCTACAGGGCGAATACCTGGTGTCACGAGTTTAAATGAGGATGGTAACTCTGCACGAAGCATTTGCGCTTCTTGAGCAGAACACACTACACCATCAAGGCCTGCCTTATTCGCCAATTTAGCCAGCTTCAATACTTGTTCTTTTGGCTCTACGTTTGGTACCACATCGGCCAACTGATCTTTATCCATACTGGTTAATACAGTAACCCCAGTTAACAGTGTGGACGGATGAGAAGACGTACGAATTCCTTCTTTCGCCGCTTCCATCATTGCACAGCCTCCAGAGGCGTGAACATTGACCATCCAAACCCCTAAATCTGCCGCAGCAGCACAAGCTTTAGCAACGGTATTTGGAATATCGTGAAATTTAAGGTCGAGAAATACGTCGTACCCTGCATCCACTAGAAAAGTAACAAAACTAGGCCCAAAACGAGTAAACATTTCTTTGCCTACTTTGAGCTTACATAAATCAGGTGATAAGTTAGCAATTAGCTGCTTTGCTTTATCTTCATTATCGAAATCTAATGCAATGATGACTTTTGAATCGTTTATATCAGAGGTATGCATGAAACCGTCATTCTCCGTCGAGACCTTTTATGGGAGTGACTACACCCCACTTCTTACAAGATGGGCAAAGCCAGTAAAGTTTGCGTCCAGAAAATCCACAGCTCTGGCAGCGATATTTAGGACGCATAGCAATTTGCTTTTCAACCAAAGATTTTAACAACGACAAGCTTTCCGTAGATATATTTTCACCTTCTAGATTAATGTATAAATCCATTAAGGCTTTAAACCCTTTCATGGTGGGGTGCTTGCGAAGTTGTTCTACTAGATAATCGGTAGCCTCTGTTTTACTTTGTTCACTAGACAACAAACGGGTGTTAGCCAAGATTGATGAACCACAAGGCTGCCAATAGGTTTCCAAGAAACGGGCCATAGACGCCCAGTCATTGGTTTCTTCAGCAATATCGAGCATTTTATTTACCGCTTCAGAAATAAAGGTTTTATCTCGTTTAGCGACTTCTTCTAAATATTGATTGGCTTCGTCATATTCGTTGTGTTCAACGGCATTTTGCGCCAACAACAACCAAGGGCGTACAGCTTCATCATCAACTTTCACAGCTTTTTGCAAACGTTGTAGCGCGTCGCTCTCTTTTCCACTTTCAATTTCTTTTTGTGCTAATTCACAATAAAAGTGTGCCAGTCGAGGTTTGATGATATCCACATCTGAAAAAGACGCTACAGCACCCTCTGCCAATTCAATGGCTTTGTCCCATTCTTTGGTTGTTTGGTAAATAGAAAAAAGTTGAGACTGAGCGGCGCTTCTGTGTTTATCACTGCTCAGTAGTTTTAAAAAGGCATTTTCAGCACGCTCAAGAAAGCCTGCCTGATAGTAATCGAGACCTAATTCTTTTAACGCTGTTTCTCGTTGTGTTGCAGAAAGTTCATCCCGACTGACTAAGTTTTGATGAACCCGTATTGCTCTGTCAATTTCTCCGCGGTGGCGAAAAAAGTTGCCCATTGCGATATGAGTTTCAACTGTGTCGGTATTGATATTTATCATCTTTATCAGTGTATCAACCGCTTTGTCGGGCTGATCTGATAAAAGAAAATTGAGTCCTTTGTAATAGTGTTTCGACAAAATACTCGATTGCTTACGCTGAGCTTGGCGAACACTATTACGTCCCATAACCCAGCCATATCCAGCCGCTACGGGAAGTAATAAGAAAAGTAATTCTAACATTATTGCTGTTTTTGCTTAATAAACGCCAATTTCATTCGCGCATGTAGAAAGGCTGGAGTAACTAACAGTACTCCCACTAAAATACCACAGCCTAGCGTAATAGCGATAAAGGTAGATACTTTAATCTGCGCCTGAGCAAGCAGATAATTTACAGTAATTTCGCCGCTATTTTGAGAACCTACAGCAATTGCCACCAACAATATAAATACAACTAAAATAATGGACAACAGGCCTTTCACTGAGGAACCTCTTAAATTTACTGAATACTTTCGTTAACGCGATCGCGTAACTCTTTACCCGGCTTAAAATGGGGAACATATTTGCCGTCTAACTCCACTGTTTCACCTGTTTTTGGGTTTCTACCAGTGCGTGGGCCACGATAATGCAAAGAGAAACTACCGAAACCTCTAATTTCGATACGCTCGCCATGCTGTAACGTTTGTACCATTTGTTCTAATAATTCTTTTACCGCAATTTCAATATCACGAGCTTGAACATGTTCCATCATTTCGGCTAAAGATTCAATTAGTTCAGATTTAGTCATTCATTTACTCCGTCGTTGAAGTGGTCACAAGGTTAAGTGGTCGACAGAGAGAAGGTAAAACAAGCGAGCGAGTTAAATGCTCGCTTGTTTTGTGCATTTTAATTAGCTTTTAGCTGCTTTAAATGCTTCAGCCATTGCGTTTGTAAAGCCACCATCGTCTTGCTGGTTAACTTTATCAAGGGCTTCTTGCTCGTCCGCATGGTCTTTCGCTTTAACTGAAAGGTTAACGATACGGTTCTTACGGTCGACGCCAGTAAATTTAGCTTCGAGTGAATCACCAACATTAACAACTTCAGAAGCGTCTTCAATACGATCGCGAGCTAAGTCACCTACGCGTACATAGCCGTCTACTTCTTCTGCCAAGTTAACAGTTACGCCTTTCGCGTCAACTGCAGTTACTGTACCAGTAACAATAGCACCTTTCTTGGTATCCGCTAGGTACTTATTGAAAGGATCTTCTTCAATTTGCTTAACGCCTAGTGAAATACGCTCGCGTTCTGGGTCAACTTGAAGGACAACAGCAGAGATTTCGTCGCCTTTCTTATAGTCGCGAACTGCATCTTCACCCGTCTTATTCCAAGAGATATCAGACAAGTGAACAAGACCGTCAATACCGCCGTCAAGACCAATGAAAATACCGAAGTCAGTGATTGACTTGATCTTTCCAGAAACCTTGTCGCCTTTCTCGTAAGACTTAGCGAAAGTTTCCCAAGGGTTGTCGATGCACTGTTTAAGGCCAAGAGAAATACGACGACGCTCTTCGTCAATTTCAAGTACCATAACATCAACTGTATCGCCAAGGTTAACAACTTTAGATGGGTGGATATTTTTGTTAGTCCAATCCATTTCAGATACGTGAACAAGACCTTCAACGCCATCTTCAATTTCTACGAAACAACCGTAATCAGTAAGGTTTGTAACCTGACCGTTGATCTTAGTTCCTTCAGGATAACGTTGAGAAATTTCCTGCCAAGGATCACTACCCATTTGCTTCATACCAAGAGAAACACGTTGCTTCTCTTTGTCGAACTTCAATACTTTAACGTTAATTTCGTCACCAACGTTTACGATTTCACTTGGGTGCTTAACGCGCTTCCAAGCCATATCGGTAATGTGAAGAAGACCGTCAACACCGCCTAAATCAACAAACGCACCGTAGTCTGTAAGGTTCTTAACGATACCTTTAACTTCATGACCTTCTTCAAGGTTAGCAAGAAGTGACTCACGCTCTGCACTGCTTTCTGCTTCGATAACAGCACGACGAGAAACAACAACATTGTTGCGTTTTGCGTCTAGCTTTATAACTTTAAATTCAAGCTCTTTGCCTTCTAAGTGAGTAGTATCTCTCACAGGGCGTACGTCTACCAATGAACCAGGTAAGAATGCGCGAACAGTATTTACTTCTACAGTAAAACCGCCTTTCACTTTACCATTGATAATACCCATGATAGTGGCTTTTTCGTCGTAAGCTTTTTCAAGCTCTACCCATGCTTCGTGACGCTTAGCTTTTTCACGAGAAAGGATAGTTTCACCGAAACCGTCTTCAACAGCATCTAGTGCAACGTCAACCGCATCACCTACAGCAATTTCTAGCTCGCCTTCGGCATTTTTGAATTGATCCACAGGGATCGCACTTTCTGACTTAAGTCCGGCGTCTACTAGAACAATGTCTTTGTCGATAGATACAACAGTACCTTTAACAATGGAACCCGGACGTGTTTCTAATTCCTGGAGGCTTTCTTCAAAAAGTTGTGCAAAATTTTCAGTCATATTTAGTATTTAATATTCATTTGAGTAGACCACGTTGTCATCCATAATACGCGGGGTTGTTAAAATAAGTAAAAACACCCTTGTTTTTACTTTTATTAGCCAGTTGAACTATTCAACTTAGCTTTAATAAAATCTATAGCCTTTTCAAACACTTGCTCTATATTCAACTCGGTTGAATCGAGTAACAATGCGTCGTCAGCAGCCACTAATGGCGCGACACTTCGAGAGCTATCTCTTTCGTCTCTCGCTTGTATATCGTTTAAAAGGCGCGCAATACTAACATCCAAGCCCTTTGCTTTCAACTGGTCAAATCGACGTTGTGCACGGGCCTCAGCGCTAGCGGTTAAAAATATTTTAGCTTCTGCGTCTGGAAACACGACAGTTCCCATATCTCGACCATCGGCAACCAGCCCAGGTTCGTCCCTAAATGCCCGTTGTCTGCGTAACAATGCTTCCCTGATTCTAGGTAAAGCGGCAACTTTTGACG
>CAYUZL010000434.1:0-3667 GCA_964449725.1 uncultured Alteromonas sp.
GGCATGAATTAAGTTTAACTGAAGCATTAACGGATAAGTTGGAATTGACTTTGAGTTACCCAGGTTTCGTCACGGCTTACCAAGACATTATTCAAAACGACGTATTGCAAGATATCACTAGTGATAAAGCTAAGTTGAGAGCGTATTTAGATGATCGTCAGATTATCGATGTTGTAAGAGAGTTTCCAGGGCAGTTAACTGCTGAACAATTAGCAAGTACACTTCGTCCTCTTACTCCGCGTCTGTATTCAATTGCATCTAGCCAAACTGAAGTGGAAGATGAAGTTCATTTAACTATTGCTCATGTTGATTACACTGCATTTGATAAGCGCCATCAAGGCGGTGCATCAGGTTACTTGTGTAGTAGGCTAGAAGAAGGCGATACGGTTGAGGTTTATATTGAACCAAATCAACACTTTAGATTGCCTGAAAACCCAGATACACCCATTATTATGGTAGGTCCTGGTACCGGTATAGCGCCATTCAGATCTTTCATTCAAGACAGGGATGCACAAGGTGCATCCGGTGAAAACTGGTTGTTCTTTGGCAACCCTAGTTTTACTCAAGATTTCTTGTACCAAACTGAATGGCAAGGTTATAAAAAATCAGGTCTGTTAACTCGACTAACATTAGCGTTTAGTCGTGATCAAGAACAAAAAATCTACGTTCAGCATAGACTCGCAGAGCACGGCGAAGAAGTGTATAAGTGGCTAGAAAAAGGTGCGCATTTCTATGTGTGTGGTGATGCCACTCATATGGCGAAAGACGTAGAGCAAGCACTAATTGATTTGGTTGCAAAATACGGTAATAAATCTGAAGAAGAAGCGAAACAATATGTAGTAGCACTTCGAAAAGCGAAACGTTATCAGAAGGATGTTTACTAATGAGTAAAGCCAATGGCCCTCTAATTGTTGAAGGGAAACTCGCAGACAACGAACGCCTAAAATCGCAAAGTAAGCATTTACGAGGCACGATTGAGCAAGATTTATCTGATGATATCACCGGTGGTTTTACCGCAGATAATTTTCAGTTAATTCGTTTTCACGGTATGTATCAGCAAGATGACCGTGATATTAGAAATGAAAGAACAAAGCAAAAACTGGAACCTATGCACAATGTAATGCTGCGTGCACGGTTGCCTGGTGGTGTGATTCAGCCTGATCAGTGGTTAGCTATTGATAAGTTTGCTGAAGAAAGCTCAATTTACGGAAGCATTCGTTTAACGACACGCCAAACGTTTCAATTCCACGGCGTATTAAAGCCGCATATTAAAAGTATGCATCAAATGCTCAACAAGGCTGGCATAGATTCAATTGCCACAGCTGGAGACGTAAACAGAAACGTGTTGTGTACGTCTAATCCAGTTGAGTCAGTTTTGCATAAGCAAGCTTGGGATTGGGCTACAAAGATAAGTGAGCATTTACTTCCTAAAACTAAAGCCTATGCTGAAATTTGGCTAGACGGTGAAAAAGTAGAAACCACTGAAGAGCCAATTTTAGGCGATTGTTATTTACCTCGTAAATTCAAAACTACAGTTGTTATTCCTCCACAAAATGACATTGACGTTCATGCTAATGATTTGAACTTTGTTGCTATTTCTGAAAACGGCGAGTTGGTTGGTTTTAATGTGCTTGTTGGTGGTGGTTTAGCCATGACTCACGGTGATGAAGCAACTTACCCAAGAAAAGCAGACAACTTTGGGTTTATTCCTCTTTCCCATACGTTAGCCGTTGCAGAAGCCGTTGTAACGACGCAACGAGATTGGGGTAATCGAGTTAATCGCAAGAATGCGAAAACTAAATACACTCTAGAAAGAGTGGGTGTAGAAACCTTTAAACAAGAAGTAGAACGTAGAGCTGGCATTGCTTTTGAAGAAAGCAGAAAGTTTGAGTTTACTGGCCGAGGCGATCGTTTTGGTTGGGTGGAAGGTATTGATGGAAAACATCACTTAACGCTCTTTATTGAAAACGGTCGTATCTTAGATTACAAAGATAAACCGCTTAAAACAGGTTGTCGTGAAATAGCGAAAATACACCAAGGTGATTTTCGTATGACAGCGAACCAAAACTTAATTGTTGCAGGTGTACCTGCTGATCAAAAAGCGGCAATTGAAAAGCTAGCTGTAGAGCACGGCTTAATGCAAGGCTCTGTATCTAATCAAAGATTGGAATCTATGGCCTGTGTAGCCTTACCTACATGTCCACTTGCAATGGCTGAAGCAGAGCGCTATTTGCCCGGTGCTGTTGATGAACTTGAAGCAATACTGAGGAAACACGGTATTTCAGAAAAGAGCATCATCTACCGCGTGACTGGCTGCCCTAATGGTTGCGGAAGAGCAATGCTCGCAGAAGTAGGCTTAGTTGGAAAAGGTCCAGGTAAGTACAATTTCTACCTTGGTGGCAACCAAGCCGGCACTCGTATTCCAAGAATGTATCGCGAGAATATTAGCCACGCAGAAATCATGTCATTGTTAGATGAGTTGATTGGCAACTGGGCTACATCTGGTGAAGAAAACGAAGGGTTCGGAGACTTTGTTATTCGTACCGGCGTTGTTAAACCTGTAATCGATTCTGCACGAGATTTCTATGACTCAGCTAGCTGAAAACGTAGATTTTGCGAACTTGAGGGTTGACGAAAATGTCGACCCTAGCGTGCTCGTAGAGTTGAACCAGTACCTAGAGACCCTTTCTGCAGAAGAAAGAGTTAAATGGGCAATGAAAAATTTGCCTAGTCAACATATAGTGTCTTCAAGCTTTGGTGCACAGTCAGCAGTAATGCTACATATGCTGAATACTGAAGAGCCTTCTATTCCAATTGTATTGACGGATACAGGCTACCTATTTGCTGAAACCTATGAGTTTATTGACCAACTTACTGGCTCGTTAAACCTAAATTTACACGTGTATAGGTCAAAACGCTCTCCAGCTTGGCAAGAAGCCATCGATGGGAAGCGTTGGGAGCAAGGGGGTGCGGGTATAGAAAGCTACAATAAAGAGAATAAAGTTGAACCTATGCGTCGGGCGTTAAAAGAGTTGAACGCTGGAACATGGTTTGCCGGATTACGACGCAGTCAGTCAGACTCTCGCGAAAAGTTACCTGTTTTGCAAAAGGTCGGTAAGCAATTTAAGCTTTATCCCATTATTGACTGGACCAATAGAGATCTGCATATGTACCTTAAGCAGTTTAATCTGCCATATCATCCTTTATGGGATAAGGGATATGTATCAATTGGTGATTGGCACACGACACGTTCTCTTGAAGATGGAATGAGTGAACAAGATACTCGCTTTTTTGGCTTAAAAAGAGAGTGCGGGCTACATGAATTTGGCGATGGTATTTAACTTACTTTTATTTTAAACACCATCGACAAAGCTTGAACAAGGGCGTTAACGTAATCTTTATTTTCTTGTCTGCGAGATAACAAAAATAACTCAGAGCCCACGGTGCTGAATTTGTAATAAACTAAAACAACGCCGTGCTTCTTCGCTTCTATATCTAACTTCGATTCTCCACACTTAAACTGAATAGATTGATCTAATGGCAATTCTGCACTTTCTATTTCAGATGGCATAATCAACCCCAAGTCAATAAGCGTAAGAAGCGATGGGTACGAAAGGCCAAAATGACCTAAATTGATAGGCCTTGATTTTGTATTAAAGAATAAAGT
>CAYUZL010000435.1:0-3786 GCA_964449725.1 uncultured Alteromonas sp.
TTTAAGTTGTTAACATTGGTCGCCGACAATGTAGAATTCAAAGATGGAGAATTGGTTAGTGAACAGATAAACAGGAAGGCCGCTTAACCATCCCATACACCAGATTTGACATTAACTCTCCACACGGTATGAGCCTACCACAGGGCACCAAGGTCATTATCGAGCCGCGGAAAGAATACACGATAGAAGATATCGTATTTGCCTATATATCAGATTCTAACCAAGTAACGCTCAAAAAATTAGTCAAAGATTCTGGTATACATTATTTAAAATCGCTTAACCCCGCTTATCCAATGATTGAACTAACAAATAACATCAAGATCATGGGAACGGCGGTACAAACAATCACAGACATCTAAGATTCTTGTTAACCGATGGTGACATCCACTTGAGTTTTCAGTGCATCTAAATAATCTGCCCACTGCTGCATCATCTGTTTACGTTCAATCAAATGAGCGGTTCTATTATAAGCTCTACCATCTGGGTCACGAACAGCATGAGCCAACTGGTGCTCGATATAATCTGGCCTAACTTGGAGCACTTCAAAAAGACTGTTACCTAACTTACCAATTTTCAGGTTTTGCCAGATGTTTAGAGGGTTCTGGGCAAATATGAGCCGCTTGACTAAACGGGGCATTACAGCCTTTAAATAATCTTTGTGGTGCCGAGAAATTAAAGGGAATTTTGTTAAGTCACTATTTATTTCTTAGGTTTAATACTGATCATATCTACAAAAAATAAATTGTTTGACAGCATTACCCGAACAAGATACCTTTGGTTTTGCAAGGGGCCAATTTGGCGCCCGAAGGCGGTGACGCAGAAGTGCAGCAACACTCCTACGCCACTAACCATACAACTACATAGGATAGCTGTAATGGCTAAAAGCAGAGTATGTGATTTAATAATCACAGTCAATGTCAATTGTCTTTATCAGAAGCAGAGTATTTATACTGCTTCTTTCTATTTGTTAGCTAAGGAAGGTAATATTTACAACCACTTGTTAGACAGGGATGCAGTGTGCGTGGAAAATAGGCGAATAGTAAAAGATTATTGTCCTTTGTTGTGGTGGCTAGACCGCTTAAGGCGCGTGTTCAGTTGGCCTCTGCCTTATGTTCTTGAATGATGTTGTTCGGTTGATTTACATCATTGTATAGAATTTTGCTTAGACATTATTTATATGGCTGCACAAAATAGCAAAATATGGTACGAACCAAATTGACCGTTATTGCCTCAGGACTTGTCTGCGTCGAGTGGATTGAATTTTCTTTGTATATGTATTTGGGGACTTTATTGGCAGCAAGTTTCTTTCCTGCTGATTTGGGTCGTGAGCGCCTCATTCTGACGTACGGTATTTTTGCTATTTCCTATTTGGCTCACCCTTTAGGTGGTTTGATGTTTGGATTGTTTTCTGACCGGTTTGGTCGTAAACGACCACTAATTGCAAGCGCCCTGTTGATGGGGTTATCAACCATTTCTATTGGTTGTTTGCCAGATTTTTCAGTAATAGGCTATTCAGCTCCAATATTGCTATTGGTCTTTAGATTAATGCAAAGTTTTTCGGTTTCTGGGGAATTCAACAATTCTTCTATCTTCTTAATAGAGCACCATGCCAGATCCAAGATTTTGGCTGGTAGTTGGGTAGGTACTTCAGCCTCTGGTGGCATGTTTATAGGTGGTTTTACCGCCTATTTGGTTAGCGGTTCACATCACCTGAGTGCTTGGCGTTTGGCCTATATTGCGATTGTTTTTCTATCGTTGTTTCTGGTTGTTTTGAGAAAAAGATTGCATGAATCACCGGAATATCTGAATTCTGTTATAGAGCTAAAACAATCTTTTAGGCAGACGTTAGCACTTTTATTTTCTGCCCATAAAGCCCGTATGCTATGCATTGTTGCTATTGCTGTATTCATGAATGTGTACATTTATACCGCCAGTGTCTATTTTATGAGCTTTATGGTTTCTTATGGAGGTTATACGCTTGGCAAGGCATCTCTGATTGTATCCATTATTCAAGGCCTAACGACATTATGCATTCCAATAGCTGAGCTTATTGCAGAGCGGGTTCATTATCAAAAAATGATGAAGTTTTTTATTTTGCAAATGTGTTGCGCAACGCCATTATTGTTCTATTCGGCATCACATCATCATACGGTTCTATTGTTTGTAGGGCTCCTCCTGTATCTGGTGGCTAATGCTTGGATCTCAGCAACTGTGTTCTATTTCACCTGTAATCAACTTCCAGTACGTGTAAGGTGTACGGGAACTAGTGTTTCATGGAGTCTTTCAGCTGCATTGTTTGGTGGTACAGCACCTATGTTGGCGGCATTCCTTGTTGATAGAGGGCTCACTTATATGCCTTCCGTCTATGTGCTGATTGTAGGCATCTTTGCCTGGTTGGCTATTCGATATAGCCAAGCCTAATCGCCAGTAAGGCGGCTTCTTGTGTTGTTTTAACGTTTAATTTCTCTCTGGCATCACGTAGATAGCTGTATATTGTGCTTAATTGGTAACCTGTTATCGCAGCTATTTCTTGTGCTGTTTTGCCTTCTTGGTGCCAGAAAAGACACTCTAATTCGCATGGGCGTAACGGTGGGTATGTTACCGTTTGTTTTTGGTATATCAGTTTGTGCAAATAATGGTCATTTCGTGTGAGCTTAGAATACTTTAGAGCGGGTATTTGCTCTGTGATAATGCCTTTTAGGCCTTTAAGAATGCTGACGAGAAATTCGTCTACTTCTACCTGTGTTCGCTTCTTAATTAATTCAAGTTCATATTTGGGTTTTTGTACATGGCCACCAAGGATGACAGAAATTGTATGCTTTTCTGCTGATTTTATAAGGCTGTAGTAGTTATAAATACCAAATTCGTCCTGTAATGCACTTATGAACGTTTTATTAGAAGGTTCACTATCTACAAAAATATGGTCCGGTAGTCAGCTAAGTTTTGCTATTTCAAATGACCTGTCAATTTTCCATAGGCCACGCGTATTGTATGGAATGATGATATTGCTGGGTGTATTTGACAGGAATAGCCTTTCATTCATGGCCTCTATGCAGATGGAAACGATATCAATAGGTGTGTTGTTGGTTATTCTTTGTGTGAAAGCGTGTATTTGGCTTGCGTATCTGATTGAGGGTATATGTCTGAAGTCATCGGGTCGCAGGTGTTTGTCGGAGAAATCTGCGCCGATGCTAATTCTCATTATGCTTTCCCTATCTCGATTTCTATGCGGCTAAATGGCACGACAATTTCATCATACTGTCCAACCGACTGATGAATTTTTTCTATATAAAGATCTGTAAAGTCTAATAAAAACTCATTCTGTGCCTGAATCGGTAGGTGCTTTACATGTGGTAACCAGCCGCCCAAGAAGCTGGCAAGTTCAGATTCGTCATTGTAGTGAACGTATTCTATTTCTGTCCGTACAATGTTGTGAATTTTGAATTCTAGCAAGGACAATAGCGCTTGGTAGTAATCTGGTGTGTAGTTGTAAAAGGGTTCGAAAAACTTCGGAAAGTAGCGGTGATATTTACTTGATTGAGTAATCTCTTTCAGTGCATTGCATTGGATGTTGCATTTAGGGTAGAGAAACCCTCTAAATATTCCATTGGGCTTTAATGCGATAGTGCGCCTAGCTCGTTATAGATTTAGTCCATCCATGGTCTAAATCGACTCGCAAAACGTCGCAACCTAAATTTGCCGCGACCGTCCTCGTCACCGATGCTACGCGACCTATGGCCTGCTACGCAATCGGCTCTCAAATGACTCTACGCTGCCGAAAGATTT
>CAYUZL010000436.1:0-8542 GCA_964449725.1 uncultured Alteromonas sp.
CAAGATCATTACGATACAGCGCGTGGCGTTCAGTCGGTTCTTCAGCGTTATAAAGAACTTAAAGATATTATTGCTATCTTGGGTATGGACGAGCTTTCTGAAGAAGATAAGCAAGTTGTATCACGTGCGCGTAAGATTCAACGTTTCTTATCTCAACCTTTCTTCGTTGCTGAAGTTTTCACCGGTTCACCGGGTAAATATGTATCTCTAAAAGATACAATCAGCGGCTTTAAAGGTATTTTAAGTGGCGAGTACGATAGCTTACCTGAACAAGCGTTCTATATGGTTGGTTCAATAGACGAAGCGTTAGAAAAAGCGAAAAACGCTTAATTCTAAAGCTTTAGTGATCAACTGAAGGAGGGTTTATGGCAGCAACGACAGTACACTTGGATGTAGTAAGTGCCGAAGAGCAAATCTTTTCGGGTCTTGTTGAAACTATTCAAGTGTCAGGCAGTGAAGGTGAACTAGGTATATATCCTGGTCACACACCACTCCTTACGCCAATTAAGCCGGGTATGGTTCGCCTTGTTAAAGAAGGTGGAGAAGAGCAGTTAATTTATGTTGCTGGGGGCGTACTTGAAGTACAACCTAGCTGCGTGATTGTTCTTGCTGATACGGCCGTACGTGGAGAAGATTTAGATGAGCAAGCAGTACTATCTGCAAAACGCTTAGCAGAAGAACACATGAGTGATTCAGAGTTTGACCATACTGAAGCATTGCTGGAGTTTGAAGAAGCGGTTGCTCAATTAAAGCTAATCCAAAAAATGCGTAAGTAGTTCGCACTGTAATAAAATTAAAAACCCAGCTTAAGCTGGGTTTTTTTGTGGTCCTTGCCAATGACTTTGAAATCCTTGAAGCAAGCTATATAAAGCACTTACGTCTAGCTCTTCCACTGTTTCCAACACAGAAGCAATAGCTTCTAGGGTAGACATCCCCTCTTTTATCGGAGATTTACGAATATAATAGTGAGGCAACTCGGCGTTATCTAATTCCCATGAATCAACATCACATTGTTCGGTAAGCCGATTAAATATTCCCTTTGTTTGTTTCCACGTACCGTCTATGAAAATGATTTCGTCATAATTTGCATCTTTGAAAGCTAACCTTTCTTTATTTAATACTCTGCTACACTTATTAGGATATAGAACACAAATTTTTTTTTGTTTTAGTTTATTTGTAATCTTCACTATATCGTCGTTTGTTTTTATGAC
This sequence comes from uncultured Alteromonas sp., assembly GCA_964449725.1. Lineage (GTDB taxonomy): Bacteria > Pseudomonadota > Gammaproteobacteria > Enterobacterales > Alteromonadaceae > Alteromonas_F. The sequence goes on from CAYUZL010000436.1 coordinate 1,212, forward strand.
GCTGAGTTGAATATTTGGTATTGCAAGCAGAGCCAAACGAACAGTGTTTTTGGCATGGCTAACTTCTTTGTAATGTTGAAGTATGTGTATCTTATTTCCCGTTGAAACTGTTTTTATAAAGTTACAAACGCAAGTAGAAACAGGGTAGTGACATTTTTCGCATGTTTGTCGCATAGATGAACTAAAGTAAAACGAAACAGCGCTAACAATAACTGGAGAAGCGTATTTTTTATAGTGGTACAGCATGTCTAATAGTCATTTAAAGAAAATTAATATAAATAAATTAGCTGTGGGTATGTTCGTTCATGCAATTACGGATAAAAAAGGTAAGCTTTCCGTTAAATCACAAGGACATGTTAAACAAGCTTGCATGATCGATATTCTTAAAAAAAAGGGTGTGGTTACCTTAGTTATTGATACTTCAAAACAACTGTCTGAACTACAAAATATAAAAGATGATATTGGCAATGAAGGAAGCTTGGAAGATTGCAATAAAGATGTATCCCTAGAAATATCATTTAGCAGTGAAATAGATCGGGCATCAAAATTATATCAACAAGGTAAAGTGATTCAAAAATCGCTACTGCGCAGCGTAAAAAATGGCTTGCCATACGACGAACAAATATCAAAAGAATTTGCTACTGAAATGGTAAGTTCTATAGACAGAAATTCCAACGCGCTACTTTGTTTAACAAAAATTCGCGACAAAGATGATTATCTATTAGAGCATTCATTGAATGTAGCAGTGCTGCTTGCGAATTTTGGTAAGTCTATAGGTATGTCTTCTAGTGACGTTGAAGATCTGGCTCATGCAGGCTTTTTACACGATGTTGGTAAGATTAAAATACCCGATGAAATTCTTCATAAACCCGGTAGGTTAACCGATAGTGAGATGGATACAATGCGTAAACATGTGGTTTACGGCGTTGATACCCTGAAAGAATCGAATATTGCTCCCTCTCTTATACGTGTTGTATCTGAACATCATGAACGTTTAGATGGAAAAGGGTACCCTTATGGTAAAAAAGGAGATGAAATCAGCCAGGCAGGTCGTATGATTGCTATAGCGGATGTATATGATGCGCTTACTGCAGATAGGGTTTATAAATCAGGAATGTCTGGACAAAAAGCACTTCAAATATTGTTAAAAGACTGCCCAGAAAAATACGACCATACCTTGTTACAACATTTTATCAAGTGCATGGGTATTTACCCTGTTGGGACCCTTGTTAAATTGTCGAATGAAAGAATAGCCATGGTTATTGAACAAAACATAGATAAACCTCTAAAACCAAAAGTGAATGTCTTTTATTCAACACGTGGAAATCACTATTTAGAAGGAAAAGACCTCAATTTAGCAGAATCAACAGTCAAAATTGATAAGCCGGTGCTGGCTCATGAATACAAAATTGATACTAAGACTATTTTTGAACGTAATGTATTAGCCTCTATTTCAAATTAATACTGCATTCAGATATCTCGGTCTACTATAGATAAATCGAAAGAACTCATAGAGTAAAGAAATGAAGCATATTGTATTTGCAATGGGGTTATCATCAGTATTATTGGTTACTGGTTGTGCTACCAACAACAATACTCAAAATGGTGCAGCTATAGGAGCTGTAGTGGGCGCTTTATTAGGTAAGGCCACAGGTGATAATGATAAAAGCCGTTACGTTTGGGGAGCGGCCGTAGGAGCGATTGCTGGTAGTGCAATAGGCTCGTATATGGACAAGCAAGAAGCTGAATTAAACAAAGAACTCGCAGGTTCAGGTGTAGAGGTCGTCAGAAATGGTGACAATATTGATTTGATTTTACCTGGCGACATAACATTTGCAAAAAACAGCTCGACTGTGAGCGGCGAGTTTACTCCTGAACTTCAAAGTGTTGCTAAAGTGATTAATGAATACAATCAAACGGTTTTGTTAATTAAAGGTCATACTGATAGTGATGGCTCTGAGCAATATAATCAGGCGTTGTCAGAACGACGTGCTGATGCGGTAAAGAGTGTTTTAATAGTAAACAACGTTAACCCTAGCCGATTAACAACCATAGGTATGGGGGAGTATCAGCCAAAAGCGTCCAATGAAACGGCTCACGGAAAGCAACAAAATCGACGAGTTGAATTAACGATACAACCCATTATCTAAATATACATAATCGCAAATAGAAAAGGCTTCAAAATTGAAGCCTTTAAAATACTCATGGCTATACTTGTGCTAAATCTTAGAATCGGAACGTTGTGTTTAGCTGATAGTAACGTCCTGTTACATCATAAGCTTCTGGAAAAGTATTGATTCCTGTTGCTCCTAAGTTAAATCCCTGCCCTAAAAATGGTGGCTCTTTATCAAGCACATTGTTAACGACTAATGACAAATTAATGCTATCGCTAAGTAGATATGACACATTCAAATTATGGTAGGTGACTGAGCCTATATTGTTTGATTCATCTAGAGGAGCAAAGTTAGTGAAATTAAAATTACTACCCACATTTGAGTCAGTGCCGCTTCCCCAGTAGCGAGTAATCCAAGCAACATTCCAATCGTCCCAGCTATAACTTAAGCGCAAGGTTGCACGATGGTCAGGATTATCTAGTTGTCCATCTAGCTGTTGCTCTGAACCTGACACTATTGCAGTAAGAGTGTAGTCATTTATATAGGTATAAATTAACGATACACCAAAGTTTCCACCTGATATCTCTGTATTAAAATCCGCTTCAAAATCTATACCTGAAGTTTCCAAAATATTTTCATTTGATGTTCCACTATCAACACCTGTTAGCGCGCCATTTCTATCTCGTCTTGCTTGACCTGAACAAGTCGGATCAAATTCAGCTGAAGATACTTCGAAGCACCGTTGCAACACCACTGTACGGCTAGTTGTGGTTATTGCATCATCAATTTCAATGTCGTAATAATCTATAGTAAATGCAAGATCATCAGTCGCTTGCCAGACTATACCAATGCTAAATGTATCTGCGGTTTCTTCTTGAACATTCGAATTTCCACCAGTGAAACCACCTGTAGATTGTGCTTCAACTTGGGTAAGAGAAAAAATGCCATTTTGTGCAACTCTATCCGATATTTCAGCAATACTTAGACAGTTTACCGCAGTATTACCAGTATCTCCCGCGGATACGTTGTTACAAGGGTCGGTAACGCCAGCAAATGTTTCAGTTTGCCCAGCAAATAAATCCGCTATATTAGGTGTACGTATTGCCGTAGCTGCTGATGCTCGCAGTAAAAGACTTTCTATTGGTGAGTATTCAATACCAAGGTTCCAGGTTGTATTTCCTCCAACAATAGAATGGTCTGTGTAACGAGCAGCCACATCGACCGATAGATTATCTAAAATAGGTACAAAAGCTTCTGCAAAAATGTCATTGGTATCAAACGAGCCATCCGTAGCAAATTGGCGGTTTGTACTAGAGGCGCCTACTTGAGCGAAAGGACCTGGCGTGAAAGATCCTTTTTCATCTCTAAACTCATATCCAGCGGCAAAACCAATAGCTCCACCAGAGAGTTCAATCGGTAGATCACCACTTACCGATACTGAAGCAATAAATTGCTCAGCTTGCCCAACTATGGTTGCCGGTACACCTATGTATTCAACAGCTTCATCAGATAAGGTTTCAGACCCGAAAATATTTGCTGGAACACAGCCTTGGAGTCTAGCTAAGGCATCTATACATTGCAGCCCTCCAAAACCATCGTCTTCTACATTTAATGCTGTGACTAATCGCTCAATATTGACTTGTCCACCATTTTCTTGGCGTTGATCTGTTTTACCCCATGATATATAGGCGTTAACAACATAGTTGTTGTCAATTGACCAATCTAAGCCTGATGCGATGCGAATGGTATCTCTTTCAAGATCGGTAGAACGAGCGCCAAATTCCAACATTCTTCTCACAAAAGACAAAGGGGCTCCACTGCCATTATCATTGAATGACACAACACCATTTGCTAACAAGTTATCCACAAGTTCCTGTGGAAGAAGTGGATTGTCCAGTTGTATGTCAAACACGCCCCCTCTATCAGTAAAAAACGCGTCTGAACCAATATCGAAAGGCGTTGGTTCGATAGTGGAGTCTCTAGTTTGCGTAGAATTCCAATTCAACTCTGAAAATAACGTAACGTCATCAGTAATATCGTATTTGATACCAGCCGCTGCATATTTACGTTCTACAGGTACTACAAGTTGTCGGAAGTTGGCACGGTTAAAGCGAGTACCTCCTTCTTCTAATGATGACTGGGCGAAACTAAAGTCCGAGCCATCACCATTAAACGAAGGCCCTCCAGGTATTGAAATTCGGCCTTGAGGAGGAAAAGAAGAAAATATATTACCAATAACTTCATCACCGTTGCTGTCGATGACAACAGCTTGATCTAAGGCTGAAAACTCTCGATCGCTAGAATTAAGGCCATTATCATCATCCCAACCAATAGATACCCAGCTGTTTCCTTTATCCCATGACCCACCAGCAGTAATATTGATAGATGCTCGTTCTCTATCACTTTCTTCAGAAATACCTACTTGTGTATTTATCTCTACGCCTTCAAAATCTTGCCTGGTTATAATGTTGACGACCCCTGCTATTGCATCGGTACCATAAACTGCTGAAGATGCGCTTTTTAGTATTTCAATTCGTTCTATTAAAGCAGTTGGGATTGCATTTAAATCAACTGCATAGCCTGTTGCGGGAGATACCCCTGATACAAATCGGCGGCCATTAACTAATACTAAGGTTCTTTCTTGTTCAAGGTTTCTTAATTCCGTTGTGTTTAAACCTACTGAACCTAGTGTAAACGTTGAATTTGATTGGTTAGTAGCGGCAAGGGTGATTGGGGAATATTGCAATACATCTGCAACATTTAGTGCACCCAATTGCTTTATGTCTTCTCTAGTGATTACTGCGATTGGAACAGAGGTTTCTAAATCGCTACGTTTAATACGAGAGCCTGTCACTTCAACTCGTTCAATGTCATCGTTGGTCGCGTTAGGAGTTTGAGCTATGGCTTGATAGCCAGAAAGTGTTAGACCTACAGTAAGTGTTTTTGTTATCGCAATAAAAAGGGTACTAGGGCGGAACTTTCTACTATTGATATTGTCAGCTTTATTGTATGCGTTAATTAATTTCATTTTAGTGTCTCCAATTTCCTAGATATTTTTTGTTATTTTGTTAGCAAATGAATGCTAATTCTCAAATGTACGCTAACGTGCGCCACTTAAGTCCTCTATGGTAAATACGCGAACAGTAGGTATTTTGGAGTGAAAGGAGTCTAATCTAGTTTAAACGGGGCAATTAATAGGGTTATCGGAATATTCTTGCTTGACGAATACGTGATAAAGCGCGAGATTAAAGTGACATATGGCTTTTAGCGAGAGTTTCCCATGGATATCTTGGTAGCAGAAGACGAAGAACTGGCTAGAGAAAGTCTTTGCCATGTTTTGAAAACACGTCCTGATGTTAACAATGTCTTTAGCGTTGGAAACGGTAACGATGTTTTAACTTTTTTAAAAGATAATTCTGTTGATCTCATTCTTTTAGATATACAAATGCCAGGATGTTCAGGCATTGATGTAGTGAAAAAGCTTCCTCTTTTACAAAATGTTATCTTTACCACTGCTTATGATCATTTTGCTGTTAAAGCATTTGAACTCAATGCTATTGACTACATATTGAAACCCTTTTCTGATATACGTTTGTTTGAAGCACTTGATAAAGTAATTGGTAAATCAGATACAACCAAAATAAGTGTGCCGACCCAGACTCATTCACTAAACAAATCAATTCCGTCAACGATACCTAAGCGTCTAGTTTTACGAGAGTCAAAAAAAGTTAAGATAATTGATTTTCACGATATCGCTTATATTAAAGGTGCTGGTAACTATGTTGAAATTGTCTTTTTAGAACGTAAAGCCCAACTTTTTCGGGAAACCCTTGGGAAAATAGAAGAACAGTTACATGGTTCTGAATTTGTAAGGATCCATAAATCAACAATAGTACGAAGCGACTTAATTGTTGAATTGGCAAGTTCTGGTAAAGGTGACTATATAGTTATTTTAAAAACCGGTGAACAGTTAGTATTATCTCGGCGATATAAAAGTAAGTTATTTCCATTATTTGAGGATAAGTAAAATAACTAGCTTAATTCTAGCCTTTGGTACCAAAAAGCTAACCTCTTATAACAAAAATACAACTTAATATTTCAGCTACTATACTGTTTACAAATGGTAGGTTTATTACTTACCTAACAAGGCATGCACAACATGTTTTGTTTCCCTATTCAGGGCGATTTTTTCGCCCTCTTTTTTATTGAAGCATAGGATTAGCTGTTGGGTGCATTGCATAAGAAGCAGGTATACTCAGCTGAGTTTCAAATATGTCATTATCCAATTGTGTTAACACTAAGCTAAAATCATCGAATGTTTTAGCAAGCCTTTCTTTGGTATTTGAAATACCTATTCCATAGCCTTTAGGGTTATTTTTTTGTGCAGCGGTATTGAGCATTCTAATTGTGAGTAAATTATTTTTCTTCGTAATGAAGAGTTGGATAGAATTTTTTTTACTATCTGACTGAGCACCATGTTGAATAGCGTTTTCCACTAAAGGTTGTAATATCATGCTGGGTATAGTTAGGTTATAGCAATCTTCATCTATTTGAATATGGCTATCTATTTTGTCTTTAAAGCGCATTTTTTGTATATCTAAATAGCTTTGAATAAACTCAATTTCGTCTCTAATTTTTACTTCATCACGACTTTTATTATCCAAGATTGTTCTTAGCATAGTACTTAGCGCAGATAGCGATTTAATTGCTTCTTGTTCTCTTTTTAATCTAACTAGACTGGCTACGGTATTTAATGCATTAAATAAAAAGTGAGGATTTAATTGGGTGCGTAACGTTTTTAATTGCTCCTCAACTAGCGCTGTTTGTAGTTGTCGTAATTCAATATGAGCACGCATTGCTGAATGATAAAAACGGCTCCCCAAAGCTGAGGCAAGAATTCCCATATAAATGAGTATATCCACGTGGGCGCTACTTGATAATACTCTAATTAAAGCTTCTAAATTTTCATTCCATGAACGGGATACTAATAACCCTCTAATTAAGGTTGAAGCAACAAGATAACTGGTTAGTAACAAACTTGATGCCACTAAATGAAAAATGATTCTGTAAAAAAAAGACGTGTTTGTATTGTCGATTGCTTTTGTCACCATAAATACACCAGTCGAAACCCAAATCCAATTTAAAAACCAAGGACTGAGTAACACCCAAGTTCGACCCCAGCTTAACTCTTGAGACGTACCCACTGCAGCAGCGTAT
>CAYUZL010000437.1:0-3897 GCA_964449725.1 uncultured Alteromonas sp.
GTGATGTTAATGTCACTAAAGCAATCGAAGTGTCCTGCGATATTTACTATTACGATTTAGCCTACCGCACTGGCATTGATAAAATGAGCGCGTATATGAACGAGTTTGGTTTTGGCGATTATACCGGTATCGATTTATATGAAGAATCTGATGCCAATATGCCAAGCCGAGGTTGGAAACGAGCCCGGTTCAACGAACCTTGGTACATAGGCGATACCATTCCTGTAGGTATTGGTCAGAGTTTTTGGACCGCTACGCCGGTGCAAATCGTGCAATCAATTAATACCTTAGTTAACCGTGGCGAACGCTATATTCCACAAATTATACGTGGAAAAAAGCTCGCTAATGAAGACAAGATAGATCTCCCTAAAACGTTACGCCCTATTCCCGTTGTTGATGAAAAAAATTGGGACATAGTGATTGATGCTATGTATGGGGTAGTAAACCGCGAACATGGAACTGCATTTAGGGCATTCAAAACGTCACCGTATCAATCTGCAGGTAAATCCGGAACAGCCCAGTTATTTACTGTAGCTCAAAACGAAAAATACGATGCAGAAAATGTAGCAGCGCACCTAAAAGACAACGCCATGTATGTTGGCTTTGCTCCTTACAACGCACCTAAAGTCTCTATTGTTGTTGTACTGGAAAACGCCGGTGGCGGTAGTTCGAATGCAGCTCCCATTGCCCGAAAAATGATGGACTACTTCTTCGAGCTTCACCCTTTGGCCGATGAATACATTTACTCACCCGAAGAAAAGAAATCGGTCTTGGAGTACACCAAAGAATGAGAAAGTTCTTTAATGCAATACATATTGACCTTTGGTTATTTGTTGGTTTACTCGTGCTTATGTCTGTGGGGTTAATCACGATTTATTCTGCAGGAGGTCAAGACATAGGGCTTATTCAAAGACAAACTACCCGCTTAGGTATTGCGCTTGTTGGCATGTTTATATTAGCCCAAATTCCACCGTCTTTTTATAGAAGAGTTTCTGTCTACGCCTTTGTTGTCGGTGTAGCAATGTTAGTTGCTGTGATATTATTTGGCGATGTGGGAAAAGGGGCTCAGCGCTGGCTTGACTTGAAATTCATTCGATTTCAGCCTTCAGAAATCATGAAGTTGGCGGTGCCTATGATGATTGCTTGGTACATTAGCAAATTTAACTTACCCCCAAAAACACAGCATATTGCAGTGGGTTTTATACTTGTGTGTATTCCTACCATTTTAATTGCCAAACAACCCGATTTAGGAACATCTTTACTGATTGCCTGCAGCGGGCTTTTCGTCTTATTTTTAGGTGGCATGAGATGGCGTCTGATTGGCTATGTGTCTCTCTTATTAGGTGCATTTCTTCCTATAATGTGGTTCTTTTTGATGAAGGGTTACCAGAAACAACGGGTGCTTACTTTTTTGAACCCTGAAAGTGACCCTCACAATACGGGATACCACATTATCCAATCTAAAATCGCCATTGGATCTGGAGGCCTTGAAGGGAAAGGTTGGTTACACGGCACACAGTCTCAATTAGAGTTTTTACCTGAACGGCATACCGACTTTATTTTCGCTGTCTATAGCGAAGAGTTCGGTTTGTTTGGAGTATTGGCTTTATTAGCGATTTATCTCTATATCATAGGCAGAGGATTAATCATTTCCGTGCGTGCACAAGATGCTTACAGCAAGCTACTCGCCGGCAGTATTACATTAACGTTTTTTGTTTATGTGTTTGTGAATATAGGTATGGTATCAGGAATGCTGCCAGTAGTAGGAGTCCCCCTTCCATTAGTGAGTTATGGCGGTACATCAATGGTAACCCTGCTAGCGGGTTTTGGTATTATTATGTCTATCGGAACGCAAAAGAGGCTGTTATCTCGATGAAGAACAATCATAAGAATTGCCTTATTTATATCTGGCTATTTTTATTGATTTTTGTGCTGTCATGCGCTCAACAGCCTAAGGGTCGTTATTCACAAGTTAACGATTCAGCCCCGCCAACACAAGACATACCAATTCAGCAAAACGACGCTACTCCTCGGTACGAACCTTATCGTCCTCATAACTTTAATTCTTACACAGTACGGGGAAAAACCTATCATCCTTTAAAAACAGGAAAAGGTTTTACCCAACAAGGAAATGCATCTTGGTATGGGCAAAAGTTCCATGGTCATCTAACGTCAAATGGCGAAACTTATGATATGTTCGCCATGACAGCTGCCCATAAAACGCTTCCATTACCTTCTTATGTAAAAGTAACAAATATTGAAAACGACAAAACCGTTATTGTAAGAGTGAACGACCGAGGCCCCTTTCACGATAATCGAATAATTGACTTATCTTACGCAGCGGCAAATAAGATAGATAGCCTAAAGCACGGTACCGCGCAGGTGAAATTGGAAGTTATACACGTAACTGAAGATGATCAATATACTGTGGGAAATGGCCCTACATTAACATTTAGTCAGTACATTGGTATTACTCCAATAAAACAACCCGTTCCCAATGAATCAAATAATAAAGAACAGTTTATACAAGTCGCAGCTTTGTCAGATAGAACAGTACTAGTATCACTGTCAGATGTTCTTTCAACGCTTTATCAAGTACCTACGGTCGTTTTACCATCAAATACACTTTATAAACTACAACTTGGCCCAATTACCGACCAACGGCAATTAAGCCAGTTACTGACCAACTTACACAATAATGGCTACCCTACAGCTTTTATTGTTAAATAATAATGAACTAAATATCAACAAAGGCACTCTAATTGCGGCATAGCAACTAGTGCTCGTATCCCTGATGCGGTACTATATTGCGAGATTCACCATCACGAAAAATACTTAATAATCATAAATGGAAATACGATGGCCTCACGACCTTCTCGATCGTTATTAAAAACCTTATTTACACTTTGCTCTTCAACACTATTAAGCGTGCATATCGCTAATGCCGCGGTTGTTATTCCTCCAGCTCCATCTGTTGCAGCCCAAGGCTTTGTGTTAATGGATCACGAAACCGGTCACATTATCACTGGCCAAAACGAAGATATGCAGATTTACCCTGCCAGCCTTACAAAAATAATGACGGTATACGTGATAGGTAAAGAAATTGAAGCTGGAAATATTAGCATTGATGACATAGTCACAGTCTCTGAAAATGCCTGGGCTAAGAATTTTCCCGATTCTTCCAAAATGTTTATTGAAGTTGGAACGAAAATACCCGTTTCAGATTTACTTAGAGGGATCGTAGTGCAATCAGGAAACGATGCATGTGTTGCAATGGCTGAGCACGTTGCTGGCTCTGAAGATGCATTTGCGAGTATGATGAATGCCTATGCGGCTCAATTGGGAATGTCAGCAAGCCATTTCGTTAACAGCCATGGTTTACAAGATCCAGACCACTATACCTCTCCTAGGGATATGGCAACACTTTCTCGTGCTCTCATCGAAGAAGTCCCAGAGATGTATGCAATATATGGCGAAAAAGAATTCACCTACAATGGTATAAAACAATACAACCGAAACAGCTTACTTTGGGATCAAAGCTTAAATGTTGATGGTATCAAAACAGGCCATACGTCAGACGCAGGTTACAGCTTAATCACTTCAGCTCTGCAAGGTGATATGCGATTAGTCAGTGTTGTGATGGGTACAGAAAGCGAGCAAGCAAGAAAAGTTGAAAACAAAAAACTGCTTCGATATGGCTTCCGTTTTTTTGAAACTGTAACGCCCTATAGTGCAGGTGAAAGCTTCGTTGCTCACAGAATATTTATGGGTGACAGAGACACGGTTGATTTAGGTATAAATCAATCTACCCCAATTACTATCCCTCGGGGACAAGCCAAAAACTTAGAAGCCAACTTCGAATTGAAAGAGCGTTTAGAAGCCCCATTACAAAAAGGT
>CAYUZL010000438.1:0-4115 GCA_964449725.1 uncultured Alteromonas sp.
ATAAAAAACCCGTTAGGAGGAATTCGCGGGGCTGCGCAATTACTGGAAAAAGAACTCGACCATGAGCAAAAAGAATATACTCAGCTCATCATGGAACAAAGCGATAGACTCAGAAATTTAGTCGACCGTTTACTTGGCCCTAATTCTCGCCCTATCATCGCCAATTACAACGTTCATCAAGCCATAGAGCAAGTGAGAATTCTGACACGAGCTCAGTTTGGTGAAACCATTAATATAGTCAGAGATTATGACCCCAGTATACCGCAGGTTATGGTCGATAAAGACATGTTACAGCAAGCTGTATTAAACATTGTTCGAAACAGTGTACAAGCACTTACAAACGCGAAAACAATCAACCCGCAGATACGCTTAGTCACTCGTGTCGATAGACATGTCATTGTTTACAAAGAACACCATCCATTGGTTGCACAAATAAAAATAATCGATAATGGTCCCGGTATTCCTTCAGAAATAAGAGATACACTTTTTTATCCCATGGTGAGCAGTAAGGACAATGGTACAGGTTTAGGCTTGTCAATTGCGCAAACACTCATTAATCATCACAAAGGAAAAATAGAGGTAGAAAGTCGACCCGGTCATACCGAGTTTGTTATCTATCTTCCTATCGAAAAACAGGAGTTTATATAATGCATTCATCATCTTGGGAGCCCGTGTGGATTGTCGACGATGACAGCTCAATTCGGTGGGTATTACAAAAAGCACTTCAAGCAGCAGACATACCTTGTGTAAGTTTTGAAAATCCTAATGACGTGTTAACACAATTGGATTCAGGACAGCTACCAGAAGTCATAATTTCTGATATTCGCATGCCACAAAAAGACGGCATGGCGTTAATGCGAGATATACACGAACGTTTCCCTGATATCCCAATTATTATTATGACCGCACACTCCGATTTGGACAGCGCGGTTAAAGCCTATCAAAAAGGTGCGTTTGAATATTTACCAAAACCTTTTGATATTGACGAAGCTGTTACCCTAACGCAAAGGGCTCTCGCTCATGCAAGAGAAAACAAAGATAGCCCTGAAGTTCAAAACCAAGACTCAGGTACAGAAATCATTGGTGAAGCTCCGGCAATGCAGGAAGTCTTCCGTGCTATTGGCCGCTTATCTCGCTCTTCCATAAGTGTATTGATTAATGGCCAATCAGGTACAGGTAAGGAATTAGTCGCTCAAGCATTACATCGCCATAGTCCTCGTGCAGCAGAACCCTTTATTGCGCTAAATATGGCTGCTATTCCTGCCGATCTTGTAGAGTCAGAATTATTTGGTCATGAAAAAGGCGCATTCACTGGCGCACAAACCTCTCGCCAAGGACGATTTGAACAAGCAGACAACGGTACATTATTCTTAGACGAAATTGGAGATATGCCGCTAGATGTACAAACTCGATTACTCCGCGTTTTAGCAGACGGACAATTCTACCGAGTTGGTGGCCACCAATCTGTATCTGTCAATGTCCGAATAATCGCTGCTACTCATCAGAATTTAGAAAAGCGAGTAAGCGAAGGCAAGTTCCGTGAAGATTTATTTCACCGACTGAACGTAATAAGAGTGCACATCCCTTCACTAGCTCAGCGTCGTGAGGATATTCCATTACTCGCACGGCACTTTTTACACAAAGCCTCAAAAGAGCTTGAAGTAGAAACAAAAGTACTCAGCAAAGACACTGAAAAAGTCATGGCAGGGCTGTCTTGGCCTGGAAATGTTAGGCAATTAGAAAACGTATGCCGATGGTTATCGGTCATGGCCAGTGGCGTAGAAGTATTGCCTTCCGACTTACCTCCAGAAATAGAGGAAGATCAAACGTCTACAACAAGTTCTGATGGCAACGACACTTGGTTAAGCTTGTTAGCCAAGTGGGCTGATACTGAGCTGATAAAAGGAAAAAATGATATTCTTAACGACGCGGCAATGTCTTTTGAAAAAGTCTTGCTTGAACGGGCCTTGCACCATACTCGCGGTCATAAACAAGAAGCAGCTAAGCGTCTAGGTTGGGGCAGAAACACCCTCACTAGAAAATTGAAAGAACTCGATTTCCTTTCATAAAAAAAGCAACGAAATGAAGTGGCCCCAATAGTTGGACATTCCAATTACTGGGGTTTTTTACATTTTATCTAGCTAACAGTTTAGTCATAGTCACATTAAAATGACGCATCCACTTAGAGCTATACTTGCCTTTTTCACTGCGATTCAGCTCTATTACCGCTTTCTTTTTAGAAATCGAAGAAACATTATTGTAATCAGAAGACTGAGTCATGGTGTCAAACGCATCCAAAATTGATAGCAATTTCGCGCCTTCACACATATCTGCTTCTTGAATACCTAACGGGTACCCTGAACCATCTGGGTGCTCATGAACTTGCATTACAATTTTTCGTGCGCCATCCCATTCACTTAAATGTTCCAAAAGCCTTGCACTTTTATACACATGTGAACGCATCAAATTACGCTCTGCATCCGTATATGCCTCTTTTTTGTGTATCAATGACACCGGCATAAATGCCATACCAAAATCATTCACGTAACACGCAACAGCCAGTTGGTCTTCTTCGATTGGCTTCCCTGCGACTTGGTTAATCAGTTGAGCTAATTTGGCGATACGATCGCCTCTTCCCTTCCAATACTCAGACCGCTTTTCTATGGTCATCATCATGTCGCGAAAAAACAGCACGTCCATTTGCTTTTCTGCACTCAGATCTTTAGGTATACCCGACTTACAACGAGCGATACCTTCGTCTTTAGTTTTAAGTTCTCACCCTTCTTTTCCTTCTTCAACCACAAGATCTGGATTCAGAACTTTTACCGCAATAATCAATTTAACATCGTGCTCATCATGGCAGTCAGGTTTGATTTCTTGAATTGCACTTACGAGTTGTTTTTCTAGTTCAGGATCATATTCCGCTTCGCCGTTATGCAATATGTTTTCAGCAAAGTTCTTAACAATGTCCATAGTTAAAAGAACTAAATCACTCAATAAACTACTGTAAACCATTTGTCCTTTGCGCAAATAATCCAGTAAGTCTTCTACGTGTTGAAGCAACGGAAACATCGGCCTAAAGCCGACGAGCCCCAGATCACCTTTAATCGTATGTACAGAGCGAAACAGAGAACGTTGAAGCTCATTGTCTTCGGGTCTAAGCTCAAGCTCAATTAATGTTTGTTCACTGGATTCGTATAGCTCATTAATCTCTTCTATTAAATCAGCTAAAATATCATCTTCTAGATCATCGGGACGGAATGTTTGCATACAAATAATTCTCTTTTTTCTGCAACTAATAGCTCGCTGCGATTACGTAAATGACCAACAAAGTTCATTTCTATACTCTAAATATAGCTAAGGAGTGGCAGAGTACGTATACTTCGCAAAATTTTTTTTGAGAAAGTACGTGTTAGCCCTTATTCGATGCCTATTAATGGTCCCAACATTTTTACTAATAAACGCCATTGTTTTACTTGTTTGTGTTGTTCGTCCGTTTCACAAAGACAATGTCTACTTCACCGGCCAAGCCTATAACAAAATGGCTTGGTTGCTTGGAGTTGACGTGAAAATTACTACTGATAGCAGCGTAATCGAAAATACCCCCTATATTTATATTGCCAATCATCAAAATAGTTATGATGTTGTTACTGTGTGTAAGGCGGCAAAAAGAGGGGTTATTACCATAGGTAAAAAAAGCCTGATTTGGATACCTATTTTTGGCCTCATTTACTTTCTATCGGGCAATATTATGATAAATAGAACCCATAGAGGCAGTGCGCAAAATTCTTTAGCAAAGGCAGCAAGACAAATAAAAGACAAAGCCTTGTCTGTTTGGGTCTTCCCAGAAGGAACACGAAGCTATGGCAGAGGTTTACTACCATTTAAAACCGGCGCATTTCGCCTCGCATTAGAAACAAAGGTTCCTATTGCTATGGTATGTGTAAGTAACACACACAATAAAATTCGATTGAACCGTTGGAATAACGGTACGGTCTCAATAAAAATATGTGCTCCTCAACCTATTGATGACACGAAAACAGCACGAGAATGGGCGAATAGTTTTCATCAAAAGATGAAAGACGAAATCTGTCTCTTATACACATCTCCGAGCC
>CAYUZL010000439.1:0-8548 GCA_964449725.1 uncultured Alteromonas sp.
AACAAATGCACCATTGCGATGGAAATCATCAAAAAACCAATCGGCAATAGGCGCTTGAGGAGAAATCGCTTTCAACGCAGGGTGGGCATTAATTGACGCAACAGAAGTGTAATATCCAGGGTAAGATGTGCCCCACATACCGACGTTTCCGTTGTTGTTGTCGATGTTTTTCACTAGCCAATCTATGCTGTCGTAGGTGTCGGTGGCATCGTCTGTGGCATTTTTACCTCGTTTGTACGCGTCTTGAGGACGCATGTTTACAAATTCACCTTCAGACATGAATTTGCCTCTAACATCTTGAAATACGAAGATGAACCCTTCTTTTTCAAAGGCTTCGCTTGGCCCTAAACGGGTTTTGTATTTGCTAACCCCATAAGGCGCTACTCTGTATGGCGTACGCTGGAACAAGATAGGGTGTGGGGTAGAATCGTCGTTGGGAATGTACACAGATGTGAACAATTTCACGCCATCTCGCATCTCTATTTGATATTCGTATTTGGTGTAGTTGTCTCGAATATATTCAGCTCGCTTTTCAGCCGCGTCGTCGGCAAAAGCTGGGATAGCATGAGTCAACAATGTAAAAAAGACTAGGACGTACAAGGAAAGTAGTCGCATGGTGTTCCTGTTATTAGTTTTATTATTTGTAGAATTTAAGATTATATAATGTACCAAGCTTGACGATGACCCGATAGGCAGTTTAACTTTGAAATTAATTCGTTCACGGTATTGTCGAGGTTGATAACGAGTTGAAATTTAACTAATTAAGCTGAATTTCGATATTAATACACAATATCGTTATCTAAATTTAAATTGTATGTATAAGACCTGTTTTCTATTTCTATGATGTTTCCAAACTGTTTTATGGTGAACGTCCGACCATCCCGCCTAGCTTTTGGTAAAGTTCCAAGGTAGCAGTTGTTCGATGTTAGGTTCTTTACGGCTCAGCATATCAAGACAGTGCATGATGTACTCGAAGACATTGAGGTCGTTAGCTTTTGCCGTTTCAATGACTGAGTAAAGGGTTTCACTTGGCGAATCAGCACCGGCGGCATACACCCACATATAGCTTGTGGCTTTATCTTCATTCACTACTTTGAGGGTCGTTTCGTCAGCCTGAATGACAGGTTGTTCAAGTATCAACTCATGCAAGGGTTTAAACAACTCAGCACAGCGGATTATCCAATCAGCCATGCTCTTGCGGCTTATTTCAATACCGTGCTGTTTGAACATGGCTTCTTGTCGGTACAGCGGTAATCCATATTGGTACTTACTCGTAATCATCTGACTCATCAAGCTAGGTGTGGCATAGCCTTTAGGGATAACACTGTGGGGCACAGGCGCTTGTTTAATGTGATTGCTGATACCTTCCTTTTCACACGTTCGACACCCATATTTAGGTCGCACATGCTCAATCACTTTTACCTTGGCAGGGATAAACTCCAGCTTCTCGCTTTTGTCTTCGCCAATCTGACTCACTCCGTTTGACCATGAACACTTCCATCTAGAGATACGATAGGAGCAGTGTAAATTTAGGTTAGATGATATGAAAGGTGAGGTTTACCGGACGCTTACCTTTTAGACTTCACTAACTTCACTAGTTTTGGACGAGTAGCTGACAGGCTCCGCCAGCCTAAATCACGTTTACGTTTTGAAAAATATCTGGGGCAAAGCCCTTTATCCCGACAAAACTGCGACGCGCTTAACTGACTGTCATCGTGTTGTTTGAATAAATCCAACCATTGTTCCGTACTACGTTTTACCATGCCAAAATCCTTAACGTTAAAATCAAGGTTTTGGCGGTGCTAAATCCTAATGGCTAGGTGTGTTTGTCCGGACGGATACGATATTTCTTACTGCCATCACAAAACCCTCGTTTGATTAAGAACACGATTTTGCAACGGACAGATTAATTAAACTAGACGAAGCTTAGCGGACGGACACGATTATCTTATGCACCTTCCAGCAAAGCCCAACCGACTAGAGGAACCACAGAGAAATTATTTAGTCAATCACATGCAAGACAGTAATTCAACACTTCAGATACGTTCCCCAGCTCAATCGTTACAATCTGAATAGCTAACTGATCGTATAAAGTCTTGTAAACTAGCCAAACTTCAATATTTTCATCGTTATTCACATCAGTCACCCCTAAGATACCAACTCTAGACAAAATTGATAGACTCGCTGGCGACGAATCGAAAACAAACATATCTCTTGCCCAGCGCTGCTTCATCAAATATTCGGTTAGAGCGATATAATTTTCATGAGGAATATCTGAATTTATACTCTGCAGTACCTCTCCACTAAAAGCTATTCCCGAAACATCGTCATTTATTTCGTAACTTGAGGTTAGGTTGTTTTGTGCGTGTAAATTAATTGTTGTTTCCTTTGCTCCCAAGACTACCTTTTCACCATTGTCTAAGGTAATAGACTGCCCTTCCATATTTGAATTCTCTATTTTTTTTAGTAACCCTGAGTTAATCTCTAATAATGGGCTAAAAAGACCTGAATCTGCTATGCCGATAACATCTCTATCATTTGCCGCACACCCAAAAATAGTAAATAAGAAAGAAGATACAACAAATAAAGTCAAACAATTGCTTAATTTCATAACAATTCTCTTTTAGAAATTACGATTAAATCCACGCTGTTTATATACAGATGCTCTTGATGCGTCTTGTGTTACATCAACCTCTATATGTATATGGTTGTTACTTTTATTATTAAAATGCTCACTTATTACGGTAAAGTCCTTGCCTAATTTAACCTGAATAGAATTGGCGAGACTAAGTTGAGATGTATCAGTTAAGAAGTTAGATCTCACGTCTATTGCCTTATCAGCAAAATGTAAACTATTTTGACTATGAGCACTATCATTTCCCGATGTAATCACCACATCTCTAGAAATTCCGTGAGCTCTAAAAGAACTTACAACTTTATCTAATTGAACAGCCAGCTTTGAGTCAAGGTTATCAATCTTCACCTTGGAGCTTTTCGTTCTCATTCCTGAAGGCAATGCGGACGCAGTAGTTCCCCCTTGTGCAGAAGAATTCGTTGAAGATACAGAACCACTACCAACTCCAGGGCCGCCAATAAATACTGACGCCGTTGATACAATACCAGCTGAACTTCCACGGCGTTCGTTTTTTTGATCATTAGCTGCATCAACTATATGCTCGTCATCTTCTTCTGGTGTGCCTTCTGAATCCAATCCAGTCGGATCAGTATACCGATACGGATTATTATTCGCATAAGAATAACGGTTAAAGCTGAATATGTCGCGATACGGTAACGGATCATTACTCAAGAATCGGCCAGAGACGGGGTCGTAAAACCTTGCTTCCATGTAGGTGAGTCCTGAACCGTCTTTGATGTGTCCAGTGAAACCAATGGCATTGTCACTTGGCGCATTACCACTGACAGATTGGCCATAGGGTAAATAATAGTCTTTCCCGGCTAATGCAGTTTCTGAGCGCTCGGGTAACGCGCCATTAAAAGGCACCGTACTGGTATCGGCTTCACTGCCGCCACTTTCCACTTGTGCAATAGTTTGCCCACCAAGGCGAATATAATCGGTGTGAACTTGCGTTGTTTTGTTGTACTGACTGACTAAACCTGCACCTTGAGTGTAAATAAAATACGTGGTTTGTTCGTCGGTCGTTTTCTTAATACGCTTTAAATTACCATCGTAAACAAACTCGCCGTCTTGCGAGCCTGTGACTGAAATGGGCTGGTTCGCTTGGTCATAGGTAAAACGGGTGTCTCCCATTCGGGTTACATTACCGCGATTATCATAGTTATAGGTTTGTACACCTTTACTGGTTGTCGCCGAGGTTATGCGGTTAGTGGAGTTAAAGCCCATGGTCGCATTGTGCTGTGCACCACCAAAGGCATTGCCACCTGACACAGTTCGTTTACGCAGATTACCGAGCGCATCATAGTTAAACGTAATATCACCAAAAGCACTTTCAGATGTTTTCAATCGGCTGAGCCCATCGAAGGTATTATTGATGGTACGCGAGGTATCGGTATAGTCGGTAATTCTTGTTGTATTGCCGCGATTATCATAGGTGTAGGCGTAATCGACAATATCGTTTCGACTACCACCGGAGCCAGAGAACACTTCTCGGGTACTCGGTAGTAAACGACTGTTTAGATTTTGTTCAAAGGTAATGCCATTGCCGTATTGAAAACTCTTTAACGACTGACTGGCGTGGTATTGAACATTTTGAGCA
Source organism: uncultured Alteromonas sp. (assembly GCA_964449725.1). Classification (GTDB taxonomy): domain Bacteria; phylum Pseudomonadota; class Gammaproteobacteria; order Enterobacterales; family Alteromonadaceae; genus Alteromonas_F. The sequence goes on from CAYUZL010000439.1 coordinate 4,236, forward strand.
TACACTTGCTCCCATTCAGTATTAATAGAAGTGAGTCTTGATGGGCGGCCCAGTGCATCGGGCTCTAGGGTTAACTCGTCGCCAGAAGGATAAGTGATTGCATCAACATTACCATAGCGATTAACGCTGTATTGGGTATCGAACTGTAAGCCGTCAATCGACAAGCGTTCTTCTTTCAAAGAATCGTTATCGTGATAAGCGTAGTTCCAGACTGCGGCCCCTCTCGTTAAGCGCGTCAAGTTGCCATTGTCATCGTAAATACTGTAAATATCTGGGGTAGCATCGCTGAAATTCGTGCGTTCTAATCGACCTAAACCGTCATATGTCAATAATACGCGTCCCGATGAAGGCGCTGTACAAGCTGTACCCGAAGGCTGACCTTCGGAATAAGCAATTAACTCGTTTGCATTATTGTATTGCGACAAACGGCTACCAATTTCGGGTACATGATGACGACATAAACGATTGCGTGAATCATAATAGTAACTGTGTGTATTAGATACGTTAAAGCCATCTTGATTACCTGACTGGGTTAGGGTAGCCAAGTTACCCCACGGGTCGTAGGTCATACGAGTGGTCACACTTTCAGGGCTAACAATGGAGAGTATCTCACCGTCACCTGGGCTGCCATACCCAGAATTGGTAGTTGTAGTAATGTAACCATCTGAGTCTGTCATCACCGTTTTATTATCGGTCGGGTAACTGTAAGTCGAAACAATAGACGGGTAACGGGTTTCTCGTGTTTTTCGGTTGAGTTCATCATATTCATAACGCGTACCACGACTTTCTGTACTTGAATCAGACGGGAATGAACTAAACAACTCTCGTCCAGAGGTATCGTATTCCATATTCACATAGCTGTCCCACCCAGTAGAGCGGTCTTCTATACGAGTAAGTACTGGGCGCAATAAGCCATCATGGGTAATGGTTTCTCTGAATTGATTACGCGACACGGTTTGAATAGCGCCGCCACCAGAAAAATTGTAACTAATCGTGGTATCGTACCAAGTGCCATAAGGGTTTATACGCGTAACTCGGCCCATATCGTCTCGGGTAATGGCATCGGTTTGCCCCAATGCATCAGTCACACTGGTTAGCCAGCCGTTATTGTCTACAGTGCGTTTCGTGGTAATTTCATCATCAGTGTCATAAGCCTGTTTAACTGTGCGAGGGATACCTCTGTGGTAACTGCTGTATTCTGTTTTTCGACCTATGGCATCTGTAACGGTTTTAATTAAACCTGCCTGAGTTCCGGTTGTGTAGTAATTAATTATTGCAGTGTCAAACCCGAAGCTATTTATGGTTTCTAAACGGCCAATATCATCGTATTCATATTCGTAGAATGTTCTGCTTTTGGTAGTTGAATTGGGTGAATTACCTGTTAATAACCTCGCTTTTGACTGTAAACCAAAAATCCAATTTTCTTTTCGATGTTCATATTCGTACACCTGCTTACGTACTGTTGCACCGGGTAAGTTACTATAGCGAGTAACTTCAACAGGATTACTGTAACTATAATTACTGTCATCGGGCTCATCATTATAGCGATAAGTGGTTGTATATACGTCACTACCTCTTGTTATGACTCTACTGGTCATCAATGGTTTTTTACGTGTGCTTCCTTGGTACTCTCCAACATCGAAATAGAAAAAGTCATCGAAGCGGTCAACATAATAGTTGTTTACTGTACTTTGAAGTAGTTCACCACCATCAGATGTATAACGATTGACCCGCTCTGTTTTACCTCGTAAGTCCCCTCTTAGATAACTAAATCGCTCGATAAAGCTACCATCTGGGTTGGTAACGGTATTACGGATTTTGTCTGTGTAAGCAACTTCCAAATTGTAGCCTGAAGGAGGCTCTTGATAGTCATACTCCCAAGTCGAGGTTGGCATACGTGGGCCACTAATGGTTTTTTTGATTACCGCTAAGTTATGCTCAGGCTTCCATCTTATCGTCTTTGGTCCAGAGCCCAACTGGGTTTCGATTAACATCACATCATGAACAATGCCATCTAATTCATAATCTGCCTTTACACCGTAAGGGTGAGTAACTGATATCGTTCTAAATCTCAATGGGTTAGACGAAGTTCCAGTGTTATTGGTTAACCCCTCTAAGTTATAAATCCATTTTTCACCATCGGGTTGTTCTACTGACGCTAAAACATAAGAGCTTCCTTTAACACCCCCTATGGTAAATGTCCAAGGCGCGTCTCTATATTCATACTTCCACGTCCTTCCATTTGCAGTTACCGTATCAACACGTCTCCCTACATACCTAATAGTGATAGTACGCCCGTCATTACTGGTTATGCTTGTTAACTTAGCTGAAGCATCGTAATTCCATTTAACCCAATTCCCATTTAAATCTCTTGCTTCTGTTGCTAAATACATTCGCTTGGCACGAGCACTTGTCGCCCCAGGTTCACTATAGTTCGTAGCAGGTAAGTCAACCATCTTGGTCATTGTATAAGTAATACCGCCAGACGTTTTTACTTCCATGTTCGAGCCATTACAAAATACCGCGTTGTAGGTTTTTGTAACCCCTAATATTCCATCTGTATTAAAGCTGGAATGATGACCACGAGAATCCCACCGCTCGTCATCAGCCTCAAACGGCCTCATAACATCTTCTGAGCCACGGCCAGGTAAATTCAGTCTTATCCCGCCAGTAAAACCATACCTAGAAACAAATTGATTGCCCGACCTAATTACCTCATCTTCATCATGCTCAAAATCGTCTTGATCCAGACAGGCAGCATTATTAAGCACACCTAAATCAACATTGTTCTGCCTATACGTACTTAGAGCAGGTATATCTAACATCCAATCAGCTAAAGGTTGATAGTTTCGCTTCGCTGCTTCAAGAGGGATTTTACTGGCTTGGGTTTCCATAGCACGGCGACGAAAAGCCACTTCTAATGATGAATTACCCGGTAATGACACATCCGTAACACTAAATGATAATGTCCCTGTATATGTATCAATTGAGTCCCCCATCAAACCAAAACCCAAGGGTTGAAGCCGGTAGTCAACTTCGTCTCGACTTAAATCAAATGCATTTGTGGCTTGCGCATTCAGTAGACTTGTATCTGGCTCGTCATCATCTTCTTGCGCATAAGAAGACAAGGTTAAACATAACAACGCTGGTGCTAGTAACACCCATGAGGCTTTGTTTTTTGAAAAGCCGCTAAATGCAGATATAAATTTATTCTTTTGATTCATCATCACTGTGTTTCCTTACATTCGCGATTTAATTAATTACGTTGCCGTTTTCGTCAGTATTTGCAACCGGAGAGCCGAGTAAATCAGTGTGGATGTATGTGACTCGTCTATTGGAAGACGAATTTCTAAGCTTGATTAATCTTACATTATCTATCGCAATATCTCCTTTGAAGCCACCAGCCGCAGTTCCAACAAATCTTAGACCTTGTGAATCGGTTAACTGAACCATTGTCTCAGTCCATCCCCAAATACCATTACCATTTGTATGCTGAGCTCCGTGTTTAGACCAAATGGTTTCCCAAACATTACTAACCTTTACCTGTAGAGCTAATTCGCCAATGTCTGCGCCATACATGGAAAAATTGAAAATTAGGTAGTCGTTAGATGATAAACTTCCTATTGAAGCAGCGTCTATTATCGCTATATCACCATTATAAAAAGCGCAGCACGAAGACGTCTCCATGTAAGCGTAGTTACTTCCTTGTATGGCTCGGCTAGGTCCAGTATTGGAAGATGAAGTAGTGCCTGATCGCACTGACCAAGAATTGGAAGTGATATTTTGAAAACCGCCCAACCCATTTTCAAAATCAGAAATAACTGTTTCAGTGATATTAATAGTAACGTCTATTGAAATTATTGAAGTTTGTTCAGAGTCAAAGTCTTCATCATCGCATTCCTCTTCTCCTCGATATTCGTAACAAACAGATTCTAACCAACGGCGTTTTAACGCAAAATACCACTTTCCTGGAGTGAGATTTTCAAATGTATACTTTTCGCCTTTGCAAGACACTTCTTTTACTCTTCCTTTCAGGTTTTCCAAATCCACTCGATTTTGAGAATATCTAATTTCTATAGTTTCACAGGAGCCAGAAACTCCATTGTAAGTAATTTGCGCACGATCAAAGCCTTGTATGTAATTAACAGAAAAACCAGTCGGAGGAGGTAAATCTAAGGTTTGAGCAGTTGTATGTTTTGGAATAAAAATCATTATAAATACGACAATAAACCAATTAAGACTATTTGAAAGTAAAGCGTTCTGAGAATTCATTTTTTCTGTCCCTAGATGGAAATGCTAATGAGGTGTAAACC
>CAYUZL010000440.1:0-5171 GCA_964449725.1 uncultured Alteromonas sp.
ATCTTCACTTCGAATATCTAAACAAAACCGAGTTTTACCTGAAACCACATTGACACCATTCGGCCTATTCTCTATTGCCCCAACAGTAGCGACAATACCAAATTCTGCGGCAATACTCTCTACCGCTAAAATCATCTCAGCACTGGCCGCCAGAGCATCTTGGCGCAGGCCCATAGGCACAGTGCCCGCGTGACCAGCAAAGCCTTCGATATCAAACCAAAATCGCCTTGCGCCATTAATGGCCGTGACGATGCCCACAGGCAGGTTTTTATCTTCCAGCACGGGCCCTTGTTCAATATGAATTTCTAAATAGCCTAATAACCCTGCAGGGTTGGTAATTTTGCTATTGCCAATATTGGCAAACGACAAACCAAAGTTCGACATGGCCTGACTTAACGTAATGCCTTCGTTATCCGATAAATCGGCCCACTCTTTTTGCCATTGCCCAGTTAAAGCACGGCTACCCAACAAGGTTGAACCAAACCGTGTGCCTTCTTCATCGCCAAAACCAACAATATCGATGTGAAATGGAAGACGTATATTGTGGCTATGTAAGTAATTCACTACGGCTATAGGTGCTAAAACCCCTAACATACCATCGTATTTACCGCCGTTTGGCACGGTATCTAAATGACTTCCCAATATAAATCGCTGAGCATTGTCATTATCACTTTCGTATCGGCCCCACAAATTGGCTGCGCCATCTTCCCATGTTTTGCATCCAGCTTGCTGCATCCAAAGCGCAACTAAATCGTTAGCCTGTCGGTGTTGTTTAGTTAAATAACGTCGGTCAACATGATCAGCTTGGCTCACCGCCCCTAACTCATTACACCATGTCATCACCTGACTTGCGGCCTGTGCAAAATCAGTCACTATAAACCGCCATTGCTGCATCTATTCCTTCGCCCGCAGGTAAGCTATGCCCTGCCCTTCGAAGTACAGTTTCTAACGATTGTAAGGTGTGAAACACTGCATCGGGCCTTGCGTTGTAACCCATAGTACCAATGCGCCATATTTTTCCGTGAAGCGGTCCAAAACTGGTGCCTATTTCTATATTGAACTTGTGTAACATGTCATGGCGAATCGCTTCACCGTCTACGGCATCAGGAATGTATACCCCGACAACATTATTCATCTTGTTCGATAAGTCGCCAAAGGGCTGCAAGTTCAATCCTTGAATACCTGCAAGCATGGCATCTCCGGCCTGTTTATGGCGAGCAATGGTTTGGTCAACACCTTCTTCCAGCAAATTAATGGCGCATTCTCGTGCACAGTACAGCATAGACGCAGCTTCAGTGTGATGATTTAGCCTTTCACTTCCCCAATAATCCATAATCATAGGTAAATCGAAATAATTAGAACGAATGCGAGACGCGACACCATCTTGATGATCGTCATTGCGAATACCCGCTTCTACATGTCTTCGTTTATTCACCCTATTGACGTATTTTTCACTTAAGGTGACTGGCGCGCTTCCTGAAGGTCCCCCCAAACACTTCTGTAATCCAACAGACACGGCGTCGAGTTTCCATAAATCGGTTTCAAAAGGATTACCGCCTATTGACGCGGTAGCATCACAATAAAACAACACATCGTGGCGCTCGCATATTTCACCTATGTCGGCCAAAGGCTGAAGCATAGTAGTAGAGGTGTCTCCCTGAACAATGGCAAGTAACTTAGGCTGCACACGCTTAATGGCATCTTCTATTTGCTGAGCTTGTACAACTTGTCCCCATTCCACTTCAAAGGTATGTACTTCTGCATCACAACGGGTTGCGATTTCCGCCAACAAGTGACCAAAGCGCCCAAAAATAGGAATTAGCACTTTATCGCCCGGCTCAATAGCAGACACTAAAACCGCTTCAATACCTGCTCTTGATGTGCCATCAACCAACAATGTTTGTTCATTTTCAGTACGAAAAACTGAACGATACAAAGCCATCACTTCATTCATGTACCCGGTCATTACTGGGTCATATTGGCCAACTAACTGGGTAGACATGGCACTTAACACTCTGGGATAACAGTTTATTGGGCCTGGCCCCATTAACAAACGAGGTGGTGGCGCTAAACGAGAAAACGTTGTCATACAATGTCCTTACAGAAAAAGTTGAGCAAGCATGCGAAGACCGGTGATCATCAGCACAACCGCAAATATTTTTTTCAGCTTTTGCGCATCCAATAGTGACGCGAGTCTAGCGCCAACAGGCGCAAACATAACGGTTAACGGTACGATACAAACAAAGCCAATAAGATTAACCAGACCAATAGTGCCCATAGGCGCATCGGCAGGTGTTTGCCCTACAACAAGCATGGTGATTGCTGCAGGTAGTGAAATAAGTAAGCCTACACCTGCAGCCGTGCCCACAGCCCGATGAGCTGGGTAGTTACAAAACGTCAACATGGGTACGGTTAATGTGCCTCCACCAATACCGACCAATGAACTGAACAAGCCAACACTGGTTGCCATGCCCGCTTGACCTGCAGTATTCGGTAAGTCGCTGAACAAGGCTTTTTTGCTGCCAATTAACATATTCAACGATGACAATATGGCAATAACACCAAATAACAGTGTTAACCACGAACCATTCACCCGAGTAACCAACCAACTTCCCATCAGTACGCCGATTAAGATGAAAATACCCCAACGCTTCAACAAAACGAAATCCACATTGCCTTTTGCATTGTGTGCGCGAATAGAACTAATAGACGTTGGAATAATTGTAGCCAATGAGGTGGCCGTGGCCACTAGCATTGCTGATTCAGGTGATACGCCAAAGGCTTGAAATAAAAAGAATAAAACAGGAACAATCACAATGCCCCCGCCAACGCCAAGTAAACCGGCAAGTAAACCAGCAAAAATACCGGTTGTGATCAGCGCAACGAGTACGGGTAAATTATTGATAATAGTGTCAATGACTGACATTAGTTAATATCCTGTGTGGTTAAGGTGTTACTTATAAGTGAAGAGACTAAGCCTTTTCCATCGCTACGAGGGTCAGATTCAGCGTCAAGGTCTCCATCATGTGTTTGAATGATTGCGCCTGCATGGCCCATTAATTCATTTTTTGCATCGATTACCGCAATATCATGGCCCAATGCCGCTAGTTCATCCCCTACGTAATCCGCTAAATCTCTTTCTAATTTAAGGTTATTGGATTCATCACCCCATGTTCTTCCTAACAACCAACGCCCTAAACGAATTGACTCCTCTAAAGGCTGTTGGTGATATACATGACGAGCAAAAATTGCAGCTTGTGTTTGTGGTTGACCTTCGCCTCCCATAGTGCCATACGCAATGCGACGCCCATCGTTTAGCTCGGCAAACGCGGGGTTAAGAGTATGAAACGGCGTTAATTCTGGAACCAAATACTGAGGGTGATTAGGGTCAAGAGAAAACGAGGTACCGCGATTATTCCACACTATTCCGGTAGATGGGCTAACCACCCCGCTTCCAAATTCCCAATACAAGCTTTGAATATAGCTGACCATTCTACCTTTGCTATCACATGCCGCCATCCAAACAGTGTCGCCATGGGCGGCTTTATGAGGCCAAGGCACCGCTTTTTCCACGGATATCTCTGATGCCAGCGTATCTAAATAACTGTCTTCTAGAAGTTCATTCAAGTTTTTGCTTAAACGAGACGGATCGGTAACGTATTGGTTACGTAAAATAAAGGCTTTTTTCGTGCATTCCACCAGCAAGTGTACATTGTCTGCATCAGATTTCGCTTTATGTACTACACGATCATATAGGGCCAATATAATTAAAGAGGCTATGCCTTGGGTGGGTGCGGGCAAGTTGTAAAGTGTGCCTTTGCTTATTTCAACATTTAACGGCTCAACAAGTTCTGCCTTGTAGGATTCAAAATCCTGTAAGCGAATGGGCGAGCCCGCTTCTGCCAAATCATTGGCTAGCATTTTTGCAATTTCGCCGTGATAAAAATCGTTTAACCCATTTTCCGCTAGGGTTTTCAGTGTTTTGGCAAGCTTCGGTAATTTAATCACTTTCCCTTTTTTTAACGCTTTTTCTTTTATCAAAAACTGCTCAAAACCTTCGCCACTGGCCATTTCATCAAAGGTTTTAAAACTTGCATCAGATAAGCTTTGAGTAACTTCTATGCCCCATTCTGCCTGATTAATGGCTGTATCAAGTAACTTTGATAACGCTATAGGGTCTTGCCATTGACGACTTAAGGTTAATGCTTTTTCCCAGCCTGCCACAGCGCCAGCCATAGTTAATGCGGCTTTAGGCCCACGACTGGGGATCCCTTGCATGCCTTGATAAAAATCAGCATTAGCCCCTTGTGCAGCACAGCCACTCGCATCAATCGCCACAGGGGTTTTACCCGGTTCACTAATTAACCAAAAACCGTCTCCGCCTAACCCATTCATGTGAGGGTATTCAACCGCGATTGACGCAGCCGCAGCAACCATAGCTTCTATGGCCGTTCCGCCTTCTTCTAAAATATGTAATCCGGCTTGGGACGCAGCAAAATGCGGAGCCGTAAATGCGACTTGCTCATTATTCATAGTTCTTTATTCCGCTCTTTGTTCACACAGTACTTTCGCGAAACGTATTAATTGCAGATCAGAATGCTTTGGACCAATAAGCGATAAACCACAAGGCGCACCGTCTTCCTCAAACAATGGAAGGTGCAACTGAGGTAGTCCGGCAAGACCTGCAATAGACGTTAGCGTCAGTAAGTTCGTTCTATACTCAGCCAACTCCGCTGAAGACGAAGTCAGTAAAGGGGCAATCCCTGGCGTAGTCGGTACTACAAGACAATCAAACTCCTGAAACACAGAGTTTACTACGCTAACAAGGGCATGTTGTATTTTTTTCGCACCATCAATTTCTGGCAAAGTCAGGGCTTTACAGGCATTAAATCGACTATTGATATCGTCGGCAAAATCAGGTTTATGACTTTCAATCCACTCACCGTGTTGCTGCCATATTTCTGCGCCTTGCAGTATACGAAACGCGTTAGACAATTCGGGTAACAAGGGCAACAAATCATCATTTAGCGCGACATTGTGGGTTTTGTTCCAATCGACAACCTGCTGCTGGTGTGACGCCAATTTCACGATATCAGTACAAGAGCACAAACGCATATCTGTACTTTTTTCTGCATTTTCTTCTTTATTACCACTAAATAACACATTAGCGA
>CAYUZL010000441.1:0-5420 GCA_964449725.1 uncultured Alteromonas sp.
GTATTAGTTTTAGAGGCATACGAGAGAGTGACTCAGGCATTAAAATAGCTTATTTCGAAGGTAGATTATTACAATGTCGTAATTGTGATAAAAAACAACAATGTATGCATAATCCCAAGGCAGCAGACCATCGAAAAGGTAACGGCAGGCAAGTGAGTTTCACATTAAATGAAAACAGACCCCCCACTTATACCGACTGGATGAAACACCGTGTAGATAGTCCCAAGGGGAAACAGATTTACAGTCACCGCATGTCAGTGGTTGAGCCTGTGTTTGGCAACATAGGCATAAACAAAAAGCTCAACCGTTTTAGCCTTAGAGGCAAAGATAAAGTGCAAGGTCAATGGCACTTGTACTGCTTGATACACAATTTAGAAAAACTCAACAATTATGGACAGTTGGCGGCATAGTTAGCCCATTTCAAGCTACATTCACTTTCAGAAAGCCCTTCAAAGCCCTCATATTTAAGCCGATAAACCGATAAATTCCCAAATCATTTACTTCGCGTAAAAACTTTGCAAAATATCACTGCCCAAGGCAAAGTTGTAAGCATTACAAAATCAAAGAAAGGTTAGGGAATGTTCGCTCAATATCGACTTTTTTTACAGCCTCGTTATGTTTCTATAGGGAAAACCTGATGGCAATATCTTTTATGGACATAGAGCTAGCAGTTGATTTTGGTTCGAGTTCTTTTTCAGACAGTGAGGCATATTTAAATGTATCGTCAGGTGAAATTGTATATGTCAGTGATCTCGTGGATGAAGAACCACCATCAGATTTGTATGACAATGAAGACTACATATTACTTCCTACAAAACAGGATTTAGACCTTGGAAAACCTTTAGTCTTGAACTTTGCTGATCAACACCTTACCGCTCACATAAATGAGATTCACAACATATTTAGTCGCAAAGGTGCTTATCAGAGATTTAAACATTTTTTAGCGTCACTCGATAAACTCGATGTATGGTATGAATTCGAAAACGAACAAACAAAATTGGCTATCAAACAATGGTGTAAGGAAAATCAAGTAGCATTTGAGAACGAAACATAACAACACGCCCTGAGGTGAACCACAAGCGCTAAAACTTGTTATCCACCGCAAATTTCAGCAACGGTGAGTTGATACTGGGCTTGCAATGAGATTCGGCAATGATTAATTCGCTGACTGTTATACAAATTTAAATGTACGAATATCAAAGGGAATAGTTTATGTCTTATGTCGATGGTTTTGTTGCTGCAGTACTCAAAGCGAATAAAGAAAAATACATAGAATATGCAACCTTGTCTGCAGTGGTTTTCTAAGATCACTGAGCATTAAAGGTTATAGAAAGTTGGGGGGATGACGTTCCTGATGGTGATATGACATCATTTCCAATGGCTGTTAAATGTAATGAAGACGAGACGCAATAGTGTTTTCGTAAAACTAACACATTCAATCCATTCGGATTTACTTTTTAAAAAACAGTAGGTGTTACTCAGAAATGGAGTGATTTTTTTAGTTTTTAGTTGTTTAAAAACAGTTAAGAATTTATGCTATCGCGCTTTGACAGGTAGTTGATCTTTTTAGTTCATGGAATGAATTCATATCTTCCATTTTCTTTCTATTAAACTTTCTCGCTTAACAATTTATTGTCAATAACCTTATATTGGAAAACCATTAAGCGGGCTCTAATAGCTCGTAATAAAAAAAGGAAAAATGATGAAGAAAGTATTACTAGTAACGGCAATTACAGCCTCATTATTAACTGGTTGTGCCACTGTTCCTATGGAAAGTAAAGAGGCGACAGAAAAAGCTAAAGCATTTGAAAAGCCATCCGCTGAAAATGCCGGCCTTTATATTTATCGAGCAAATGGACCTGGTTCTGCTTTAAAAAAGGACGTCTGGGTTGATGATAAATGTGTTGGTGAAACCGCTCCAAATATGTTTTTCTATCAATTAGTTAAAGGTGGTGAAGAACATAAAATTTCAACTGAATCAGAATTTTCTCCAAATGATTTATTATTAAAAGTAGAAGGCGGCGAAAACTATTTCGTAAAACAATATATCAAGATTGGCGTTTTTGTGGGTGGAGCAGACTTAAAAGCTGTAAGTAAAGAAGAAGGTGAAAAAGCTATTTCAAAATTGGCACTCGCCAAACCAGGCAACTGCAGTAAGTAATATATTTAACCCCAACTCGGTTTAACAAACTGAACTAAATGCCTGTTCCAAGATCGGATCTTTCGACTAAAAACGATACGAACTACCAAAGGAACAGGCATGAAGAATTTAGTTGAGTTGTACTGCTATGTCGATGATTTTTGCAAAGTATTTATCCCTCAATGGCAAAAACAATTTCAGTTTATCGTCAAAGTGTCTTTTACGGCTATTGAAACAAGAAATGATCAGTGAATAAAATTACTCATAACAAGGAGTACTAAATGCATAAAATACGTCAAGCCGAAAAAGCAGACATTAGCCGCATGGCTGAAATAGAAGAAATGTGTTTTTCTGGATCAGAAGCTGCTTCACTAGACTCGTTTCAAAAAAGGTTTTCCGTTTTTCCAGACTGCTTTTTTGTATTAGAGGACAATGATATTGTCGTTGGTCATATTAATGGCTGTATATTCAATTCACCTGAACTTCCCGATGCACTGTATAGTGATGCCAGATTACATTGCCCAAAAGGCGATTACCAAACGGTGTTTGGGTTAGCGGTCGATCCCCAAGATCAAAGAAGAGGGTATGCCTCTGCACTGACTAATCACTTTATTGAACTCAGTAAAAGCCGAAAACATAAAGGAATGGTACTTACGTGCAAAGACCATTTAATTCATTTTTATCAAAATTTTGGCTTTACTCATCAAGGCGTGTCAAATTCAAACCATGGCGGTGCGCAGTGGAATGATATGGTGTTAACTTTTTAACTGTTAATCGAAAAGTGGGCAATCTTTAATTGTACCTGCGGGGAGTTTAAATACAGAGCCATCAAAAAACCTAGATGCTCAAATATTCTGTTCGGAGCAAACCCAATGGCATAAAGCAGGTTTACAAGCAGTTAAAGTTATGAATTTTTCTAAGTAAACTCTTAGAATACTGTGAGCTTTATCTTGGGGGAAATTTATGTATTACGTTTCTAAATGTAATTGTGGATCTATCACTATTTCATGCCATTTTCCTTTACCAATAGAGGAATACAGCGCGAGAAAGTGTGATTGTGATTTTTGTATGGCTCGTGGCTTATCTTATCTTTCTGATGTTAATGGGACTATTTTCTTCTCCAGTAGTAACAAAATGAATCAGCTAACCCAAGGTTCTGGACAAGCGAAGTTCTGGCAATGTGCTAAATGCGAGGATGTAATTGCAGTTACTCATGCTTATAACAGCGAAATACGGGGGGCTGTATCAAAAGCGTTATTTGATGATAAATATAGTTTGAAACCTTCAATTTGTGTCAGTCCAAAGAAACTGTCGGCCTCGGAAAAAACTAACCGCTGGTCTTCAGTTTGGTCAACGGTCATATCAAATTGAAAAGTGAGTGAGTAGCATTCAATAAACGTTGGAAATAACACGATAATGGAAGAACTATTTAAAACCTATACAGCGGCTTTTGATGCATTTGCTCCAGACGCTATTTCAAACTTGTATCGTTTGCCTTGTGCTATTTCAGATGTGGACGGAGTTCAAACCTATACTCAAAAAGCTGAACTGATTAAAAAGTTTACCGCTAATTGCCAAACAATGGATAACTTGGGTTATCAATATGCGCAATTCAACATTCTTCAAAAACAAAGCCTAGGCAAAGACAAAATGGCTGTAACAATTGGTTGGCGTATAAAAACACTTAACTCAAATATAGATTTTCGTACGCTTTATATATGTCATTTGGTGAATGAAACTTGGCTTATATTTAGTGCAAATGTGTATGAGGGGAGCTTTGCCAATGTCGCTTAGAGCGCTCTTGCTACAAGTCATTTTAGTATAAACTCATCAGGCTTTAGATGTTTAACATCTTATTAGGAAAACTGAAATGGATATTATTTTTGATATAAATGAAATTGAAGGCTGGGCAGATGACATCAAAAAAGAAATTGAAAATACGTTTCCAGATTACTTTTCATCAAACGCTAAAATTGGTACGGAAGAATAGTGGAACTCATTAACATTAGAATCAGCAAAAGGAGAGATAACTCATGTGGGCCCAATCGTTGAAGAAGGCGCTCTCTTTGATGTGGTTTCAATACAACCGTTAAATGATGATTTAAACGTCACTTATGAAACACTCTTCAGTATTGAACGGAAAGGTTTTTGGAAAAGTCATCACGTTAATGTTGGAAAGTTTGTGCAAATTACGTCAACGACTATTTGTCCTAACGGAGAAATAGATGAACATGCTATCTACGTCGAAACAAAAGTCGGGGTTTGGTAGTACTTTAGAGTATGGTGTACTAAAACGAGGAATTTAAATTGACGATCATATTGTTTTTAATTGAGATAGTAATAGGGGGCGTTTTTCTTTGGTTTGCGGCAAGAGTGACTAAAGTTGAGCTTGAATTTAAAGAAATTTTAATTTGTGTACTATCCGCATCGTTCGCTTCATTCATACCTACGGTAGGCTGGTTTGCATCAATTATTGTGCTTTTTTTATTGCTGAAAAGATTTAGTTCGGCAAACATATGGCCTGATTTAATTTTAATGGTCCTTGTAAGCAGGTTATTTGTGATGATGAGTTTGTTTTTTCTTACTGGGATAGTGCAAACTGTATAAGGAGAATGAATTGTGAAAGGAAGTTGTAACTGTAAAAGCGTTTCGTTTTCTTGTGGCCAAGAGATTAGAGCTATTGTTAATTGCCACTGTAATTTGTGTCGAAAAATGAATGGCGCGTCGTTTTCAACTTATGTTGTCGTTGCAGAAAGTGAATTAGTACTTGAATCATCGAGTTTAACGTCTTTTAAAGTGTCAGAACACGCGACTAAACATTTTTGCCATTTATGCGGAACGCCTATTTATAACACAAACCCAAAGTTACCAGATTTAGCAATTCTTCATTTAGGCGCAATAGATTCAGACATTGAAATTCAACCAGCAGTGAATATTTATTGTGAATCGCAGCTAGGCTGGGTTCATCAAATAAAGGATTTGCATTCTTTTGAACAAGGTTTAACGTAACGTTTAGTTGAATGTAGGACTGTTGTGAAAAAAACTTACCTTAAATAGATATTTATAGTACGTCTGACTTTTTTTCATTGGCCAAGTATTTTTTCGGTGAACAGACGAGTTGTTTTTTAAAGCCAGTTATAAATGAAGAGGTTGATTCGTAACCCAACTCATAGGCAATGTCCACTAACGATGTGTTACTGCTGAGTAATTCAATGGACTTTAATATACGTAGTTTCTGCTTCCATCGACTAAAGCCCATGCCATAATTTTGATTGAATAA
>CAYUZL010000442.1:0-3862 GCA_964449725.1 uncultured Alteromonas sp.
TTGTTGCGCTATGTGCAAAGCTTGTAAATGCAGTGATAACGAGGCTAGTTAAGGTGATTGAAGTGTGCTTCAAAAAGCGTTTTTTTATTGCGAATTGTTTCGTCATTATCAGTTCCAAATTTGTATTGCGATTGTTAAACGAGCTTATGACATAAGTTAAGACTACTGTTGCACAAAAATAATTGCGACTGTTTTAATAATTTTTCTTTATCTTTCAAAGTAAACTAGCCTATACACAAGGGCGAAATTTAAGCAGGTTTTTGAGTTAAACTCGAAAACGCACCTTTGGTTACTTGTTTTAGATCCTGAGGAGAAAGTTCAATTTCTAAGCCCCGACGGCCTCCGCTGATAAATAGGGTGGAATGGTTTTGTGCCGATTCATCGATGAGTACTCTTAATGCTTTTTTAAGTCCGATAGGGCTAACCCCGCCAATCACATAACCGGTAGATACTTGTACTTCGGTTTTATCTGCCATTGTTGCTTTTTTTGCGTTATGAGCTTTTGCTACTGCTTTCATGCTCAATTTTGTATTGACCGGAATAACGTTTACAACGAGTTCACCATTATTCAATTTCACCACTAAAGTCTTAAATATTGTTTGGATAGCAGCATTCATTTTTTCACTCGCCTCTTTACCATAAGATTCTGAGGATGTGTCGTGGTCATAATCGTGTAATTGGTAGCGAATCTTTCTTGTGCTTAAGGTTGAAATTGCTGGAGTCATAATGGCAATATTATTTGAGTGAAAAATCATCAACTTGGGTTTTAAACCACGAATAGTTAATGTAGTGTATAAAACGTGTAAATTATGATACATCATAAATAGGCTGTTTTGGCATACTATTATTCGCCAAAAGGACGTTGTTATTAATTGGAGTTTGTCATGAAATTGGCTGTTTTAATTTGTAGTATTTTGTTTTTGATTTCTTGCTCATCTACCCCGTTGTCGGGAAAAGTTGATTTAAGTAATAAAAGATATACATCTCCAGATGAAGAGTTTGAAATTGATCTGCCGAATATCCCTACACCACTCGTTATGGACAATGCCTCATCAAGCAAAGTTACTGCTGAGTTTGTTATTGATCCGGGCTATTGGACGCCTTACGGATTACATTCTATTGAATTACTTAAGAATAAAAAAACACTATCTTTGGCTGAATTTAAAGACTCCATTAAAGCAATATTTTACCGTCATTTAAAAGATAGGTTTTCAGTGGATGGTGACTTTTCTTTGGTAGAACAAGCGACTGGAGAGGACAACGAGTCCTATGTGTTTTTAGCAAGCGGCGTATACAAGGGGATACCTAGTAGTTGGATATGTACTATAAAATGGCATACTGATGGTATTGCTTTTGTGTCTAAAATTATTCCTAAAAATAATCATAGGCCTATCAATAAGATTGGCCAGAATACACAAAGCTATATGAGCTGGGTGTCGTCGTTGAGAATTAAGTGAGGTATTAAAAGTGATAAGGCGGTATGTAAAGCCATATCGCTTTTTAATAAACACTCTATAAAATAGGAAAAAATCAAACCTTTAAATTTTTGCCATTCCTTTTATGTTCAAAAGTATGCAACCGGTTTCCTTTCAGCGGTACTTTTCGCTGCTAATTTTTTTTCTTTTTTCACAGACTTTAGCTGCCGAACAAGGATTCAGGTTTAATGGTTTTGGAACCCTCGCAGTCACTTATGAGGGGGCTGATGATCTTGGTTTTAGCCGTTCATACATTAATCGAGAACGAAATGATATTTCTTTATTTCCTGACTCAATTGTTGGTTTTCAAGCTGATTGGACAATCAACGATAAATGGGATGTTTTTTCACAGATCGTTGTAGAAGATACCAACAAACGAAGCCTTGGTAACTTTTTAGCTATTGGATTTTTACGCTACAGAGCTTCTCGGCAGATAGACTTAATGGCTGGCCGAATTAATCCGAATGTCTATTTGTTGTCGGACCACAAAAATGTTAGCCATAGTTACTTGTGGGCGAGACCGCCCATAGAGTTTTATGCGCAATCTGTGATTGTTGAGTCAGTAGATGGGGTTGGAGCGAACTTTAAAACTGACATTGCAGGTGGATACGCGAAAATACGAACTGTGTTTGGCCGTAGTGTTACTGACCAAGGAAGCCGAGTTCAAAATACAAAACTTATTGCATCAAATATTTTTTCTATCAGCGCAGAGTGGTCTAAACAAAACATCGTTTTGTTTACAAGCTATACGTCAGCAAAAATAAAGCTTAATTCGGGAAGTGGCTTTTTAGATGTGGCAAAGACACTCATCGAAGTTCCTCCTAGCATTATTCCTGCTCCTCAAAACTTAGCGGGTAGGTTTGGTCTAAATAATGAATCGGTTAGCTACATTTCTGTTGGTGCTAAATATGATGGTAGCGCTTTTATTGTGCAAGCTGAATTGGCATCTTCTAATTTAGACTGGTTGATTACTCCTCCTACTTACACTGGCTACTTATCAATTGGTTATAAAATAAACGACTTTACGCCTTATATTCTTGCTGCTTTTTCTGAACCTAAAGAAGATGTTGTAGTATTTGATTTTGTTGATGATTCAACTGAAATCAGTCAAGAATCACAACGTTCTTTTCAGATGTTAATGGATTCGGTAAATCAAATTATGCTAGCAAGTAGAATTGACCAACGCACTATTTCAATGGGGTTGCGTTACGACTGGACGCCTTCTCTCGCATTTAAGTTTCAATATGATCATGCCATGTTGGATAGTGCGGGAAGTGTGACTTTGTTCCCTACAACCAACAACAGTAATTCATTGGCTGAGGCAAACGTAAACCTCCTTCACCTAAGTGTGAATTGGGTCTTTTAAAAATGCTTCGAACCCTTTTATACAAATAAAATCAATTGTTTATTGTTGTTATTGTTTTTTCAACATCAGTGGTGGCTGAAGGCAATGAACTGGTAGTTGTTGTTAATGTAAACAACAATGAAGCAGCGCTGACTAAAAAACAAATCACAGATATTTACATGGGACGTTATCAGAATTTCCCTAGTGGCCACTCGGCATTACCAGTGGACTTCCCCGATAAGTCCGCAATTAAACAAGCATTTTATCAATTGCTCGTCCAGCAAACTGAAAAAAGGATTAACACTTATTGGTCACGACTATTGTTTTCGGGTAGGGCTCACCCACCTAAAAAATCGAGAGGGATAGACGATGTGGTTTCAATTGTTGAGCAAAATGACAAAGCGATTGCTTACCTTCCAAATGAACAGGTTAGTAATAAAATGCGAGTCGTATATCGTTTTGAATAATTTACGACCCGCACTGACGCTATTTTTGAGGTTTTCTTGTTCCGTTTGCTAATAAATACAAACCAAAAATTAAAAACGGTAAGCTCAGCCATTGCCCCGTATTGATTGCCAGATCCGTCTCATAACCAGCTTGTTTTACTTTTACAAACTCTAATGCAAAACGACTGGAAAATATTAAAGTCAAAAATAGACCAAATAACACACCAATTTTTTGTTTAATTTGAGTATATCGATAACACAGGATTAAAATTAAAAAGATACACAAATAAGCGACTGCTTCGTAAAGTTGAGCTGGGTGACGAGGTAACATATCCACTCGCTGGAAAATGATAGCCCAAGGTACATCGGTTGGTTTTCCTACAATTTCCGAATTAATAAAATTCGCACTGCGAACGAACAAGCCAAAAACAGCGGTGGCTATGCTTAATCGGTCAAATAACCAAAGCAAACCTATATGATGCTTTTTATTATAAAAATACATGCCGATAATGACACCTAATCCACCGCCGTGACTGGCTAATCCGCCCTCCCAAATAGCGAGTATTTTTAATGGGTTGGATAAGTAATAACTAGGA
>CAYUZL010000443.1:0-3884 GCA_964449725.1 uncultured Alteromonas sp.
ATATAAGTGGTTCCATTATACCGGTCTGTTTTAAGTGGTCTGTTAATAGGTTTAAATGCTGAAATAGATGGTTCCGCTAGGGTATACTCATGTAGAACTGCATGTAATAACACTAATTTGGACTTTGATAATGAAAAAGGATAAACCATACATTGTTGTGGTTTAATATTGTTGTAACAACGGTAACTTTACTTATTTAATAGAAGAAAAAACAAAATCAATTAGCGATGTTTAAACTGGTATTCATTGATGGTCACTTTAATTAGATATAAAGTAAGTAAACAAAAAGTCAGTAAGGTAATTGATAACGTGTCTAAACGAACCATAAGTATGTTGGCTAAAGAACTGAGTGTAAATGTCGAAACAATTCGCTTTTATGAACGCAAAGGCTTAATTAAACAACCACCAAAGCCTATGCAGGGCTATAGACATTACCCGAAAGAAACGGTAAATAGAATACATTTTATCAAGCGTTCTCAAGAATTAGGTTTTACGCTAAATGAGATTGAAGGGTTACTTGCGTTAAACGATAGTCCATGTAGTAAAGTACAAGAATTAGCTAATAAAAAACTGATCGCAGTACAAAAAAAGATGGCTGACTTGTTGTTGTTAGAACACGCTTTGGAAGAACATTTAGGACAATGCCAAAATAATGATGACGATAGCCACTGCCCAATAATTGATTCGTTGCAACCGAAGTAAATGATTCACTTAACTACCATTTCCCACTAAAACAGCATATCCAATTTTACTTCTGCGCCTTAATTCAAGTTAGCTTATTCCCCGTATCTGTCGTAGCAGATTATCAAAGATAAATTTTTTATAAATCACCCTTGACTCCGTACTTAGGTACATGCAATACACTTGCATTATCTAATGAGGTATCTATATGAATCAAAAAGAATCAAACCTTCCAATGATAGGAGGCATCATAGCAGCATTAGGCGCAGGCGTATGCTGTGTAGGTCCTTTGCTCCTGTTATTACTTGGGGTAAGTGGCTCATGGATTGGTAATTTAACTGCATTTGAACCCTATAGGCCATTATTTATCGCATTTGTAGTGTTGTTGTTTGGTTACTCAGGTTGGAAAATTTACCGTCCTGTAGAAGAGTGTGAGCCGGGAACGGCCTGTGCAATTCCTAAGAAACAGCAACAACGAAAAGTCATTTTCTGGCTGAGCGCTATAGTTGCGACAATTTTAGTGACCAGTAATTATTGGATACTTTTGTTTGCTTAATATACAGATCAAGAAATTTATAACATTTTAAAATTTGGAGCTAATTATGAAAAAATTATTATTAACCGCACTGCTTTCACTTTCTAGTTTTGGTGCTTTTGCTGAAGTAAAAACAGTTACACTGGAAGTGCCAACGATGAACTGTGCGACATGTCCAATCACAGTTAAAAAGTCATTAGAAAATGTTGATGGCGTTGAAAATGCGAAAGTTACCTACAAGCCTAAGCTAGCTGTTGTTTCTTTTGATGACACTAAAACCAACATCAATGCATTAATTGCAGCGACTACCAACGCTGGCTACCCTTCAAATTTAAAAAGTGAAAATAAGTAATATTTAGCCCCTTAGAACTAGTTACGCGTATCGGAGATAAAGCAGGCTCTATAGGTGCACTTGTTTCGGCAATGGGATGCGCCATGTGTTTTCCCGCGATAGCTAGTCTTGGTGCGGCAATTGGGATGGGATTTCTTAGTCAGTGGGAAGGGGTATTTATCAATACGTTGTTACCACTGTTTGCAGTATTAGCGCTGGCAATGAATATCTTAGGCTGGTTTAGCCATCGTCAATGGCACCGTAGTTTTATCGGTTCAATTGGCCCCATTTTGGTTTTACTCTCTTTATACCCTTGGTTCCAGTACGGGTGGAGTTCATACGTTACTTATACGGGGCTAGGACTAATGGTTGCTGTATCAATTTGGGACATGGTTTCTCCTGCGAATAAACGCTGTGATGATGAAACTTGTACCGCTTAACTTTTTAAGAGGAATAAAATATGTCAACGAGTAGTTGTTGCTCGCCAAATGACATCCAGCCAGAACAATTACATGTAGCCATTATTGGTAGTGGTTCAGGGGCCTTTGCCAGTGCGATTAAAGCAGCAGAAGGCGGAGCAAGAGTTACTATCATTGAAGGAGCCGATGTAATCGGAGGTTGCTGTGTAAATGTCGGCTGTGTTCCTTCAAAAATATTGATCCGTGCTGCGCAATTAGCGCATCAGCAACGTACTAACCCGTTTGATGGTTTAGAAAATATTCAGCCACAACTTAGCCGCTCCTTATTAGCACATCAGCAAAACGCTCGCGTCGAAGAACTACGCGATGCTAAATATCAACGTATTTTAGAGAGTAATCCCGCGCTATCTTTACTTAAAGGTTATGCACGTTTTAAAAATCAAAATACCTTGCTAGTTCACAAGTCTGATGGTAGTGAAGAAGAGCTGGTTGCAGATCGCATTTTAATTGCAACAGGCTCTACACCAAGCATTCCGCCAATTAAGGGTTTAGTTGATACACCTTATTGGACATCAACAGAAGCCTTATTTGCAGAAGAGTTACCGAGTAGTCTAGTTGTCATCGGCTCCTCCGTTGTTGCTCTGGAAATTGCGCAAGCTTATGCCCGTTTAGGTAGCCGTGTGACAATTCTAGCCAGACATACCCTTTTATATGCTGAAGATCCGTTATTAGGTGAAAAACTGGCAGAGTGCTTTGAAAAAGAAGGTATTAGGGTACTTAATAATACGCAAGCAAGTCATGTTTCTTATGATAGCAATGGTTTTTCATTGGAAACTAACGAAGGAACATTAATCGCTGAAAAATTGCTTATCTCTACGGGTCGCCATGCAAATACTGGAAAGCTTGGTTTAGAAAATGTTGGTGTTGAAACAGATAAAAGTGGTGCCATTGTTGTTAATAGTATGATGGAAACATCAACAGCTAACATTTATGCCGCTGGAGATTGCTCCAATATGCCACAATTTGTTTATGTTGCTGCTGCTGCCGGAAGTAGGGCTGGAATTAATATGACAGGTGGAAATGCGCAACTCGACTTATCTACCATGCCTGCTGTTATATTCACCGACCCACAAGTTGCTACGGTAGGTCTAACCGAAGTACAAGCTTCAGCGGTAGGAATAAATACGATAAGTCGTGTACTTGATATGGAAAACGTACCAAGAGCTTTAGCAAATTTTGAAACGGATGGTTTTATCAAGTTGGTAGCTGAAGAATCCACGGGAAAACTGATAGGCGCACAAATTTTAGCCCATGAAGGCGGAGAACTGATTCAAAGTGCGGCTCTTGCTATTCATAATAAAATGACAGTCGAAGAATTGGCAGGTCAACTATTTCCGTATTTGACGATGGTTGAAGGATTGAAGTTATGCGCTCAAACCTTTAGCAAAGACGTTAAAGAGCTATCTTGCTGCGCAGGGTAATCATTTAACGGTAATGTACTTACAGAAATGTTAATGGAGTGCCATTAATAGCTGTTATTTCAAATAATTTTCTAGCGGTTTTTTCTCAAAATCTGAGACCTTCCTAAATTTTGTGTAAGTATTTAATCTAAACGTCAGTTACACAGAATCTGGGATGGTCTCCATAACAGTACTTATAGAAATCAAAAATAAGCTAATTCACTCTCGAAAAACTCACTGGATGTACACAACGAAGTACACCGATGTTGCTTCAATAACTCAAACTATTGCTATCATTAGCATACAGTCCAAGATTCAAGTCCTAAATAGGGTACCGAACCAGTGGAAGCATTTGACTGGTTCGCTAGGGTATACTTCCTATGATGGTTTAAGGGGAACTGATGGCCCTTAAACCAAAATATATTGTTCTGCTGTATAACTAAAGGTCGTTGTATATG
>CAYUZL010000444.1:0-4927 GCA_964449725.1 uncultured Alteromonas sp.
GGCTTGTACACAATGAGCATTGCTTCCAAGTATGTTTTGAAAAGTAGGCACAATGTCTTCGCGAGGCGTTTGCCCTAACGTTAAAATTCCAAGTGTAAAACTCTTCATACGGGGGTAATCAAATCGCTTATTATATCTTTGCTATAACTAAAGGGAGGCCTTTACCTAACATTAGGTTCTTTACCGTTAATAAGAGGTGTAATCAAAGCGCCACTCGTTATTTCCCACTTAGAGAGTAAAGCCTGATAAGTGCCATTTGTAAACAAAGTCTGCATTGCTAGGAATACAGCGTCTCGTAGTTGCGTGTTTGTTTTGGTAAATGCTATACCGTAAGGGGCTGGGTCTAATACTGGGCCAACGGGGATAAAGGTACCTGGCGCTTGTTTGATAACCCAACCTAACACTTCTGGGCTTACTGCAGAAGCTTGGGCTCGGCCTTGAATCATTTGGAGCCTAGCGGTTGGTGCTGAATCAACCGCCATAATATTAATTGCAGGCTTACCATTTGCTTCAAGGTTATTGGCACTCCATTTTTTTACCGTGGTTAAATAGTCAGTAGCACCAGAAACAGCCAATAGTTTACCACTGATATCAGCAATACTCTTTATTTGTGCCGAAAAGCGGCGGGTGGTAAAAACTTGAGTACCCGTGTTGAAGTAGTCAATAAAGTCTAACGTTTCTCTACGCTTGCGGTTATCTGAAAGACCAGAGATAACCATATCAACTCGGCCCGTATTGACTGAGTTAATCACTTGATCAAACTTTTGATTCTCAAATTTAATGTTAATGTCGAGCACTACGCCTAGTGCTTCTGCCAGCTCTACATCGAATCCAGTTAGCTTTCCTGTTCCTAGCTCAACAAATTCCATAGGTGGATACATTGCATTAATTCCGACAATGATTTCACCTTTATCTTTAATCGTTTGTGGCAATAGTTCATGGCTACTTTGCGCTGTGGCAACGGTTGATAGGGCAGCGAAACAGATAGTCGACACAATTTTAATGAACTTACTTAACATGTGATCCCTCTTAGGTTTCAAGTTATGATGATATAAGGTTAACTAACATTACTTAAAAACTCTTGAGTTCGTTGGTGCTGTGGGTTAACTAAAATATCACTGGGTTTACCTTGCTCAATCACGTAACCACCATCCATAAAAACAACATTGGTAGCAACATTTTGCGCAAATTGAATTTCGTGAGTGACGACTATCATCGTCATTCCTGATGCAGCCAAATCCTTCATGGTAGTGAGTACTTCACCTACTAGTTCGGGGTCTAACGCGCTAGTAGGCTCATCAAATAGCATTAGCGATGGCTCCATGTTTAATGAACGAGCAATGGCAACACGTTGCTGTTGACCACCTGATAGTTGCTTAGGGTACGCATCTTTAAACTTGAGCATGCCTACTTTATCTAATAATCCCAGCGCTCGTTCGCTAGCAACTTTACGGCTCTCTTTACGCACTATAACAGGTCCTTCAATGAGGTTTTGCAATACTGTTAGGTGAGGAAATAAAATAAAATGTTGAAAAACCATACCGGCTTTTTCCCGTAGCTTACATACTTCTTTATCAGTTTGTTCGTATAGCTTACCATTGTGTTGGCGAGCGCCGACGAGTTCGTTTTCTATGTAGATTCTACCGGAGTTGATTTTTTCTAAGCGGTTAATACAACGTAAAAAGGTACTTTTTCCAGAGCCAGACGGACCAAGCAAACAAATCACTTCGCCCGCAGCTACCTCTAGGTTTATCCCTTTTAATACTTCATTTTTACCATAAGACTTACGAACATTTTCAGCTTTAAGCATGTACATGTTATGCTCCTTTTGCTGGTCGCTTTAAGCGAACTGTAGATATGAATATATCAAAAACAGAGCGTTTTACATTGCGCTCGTGCCCTCGATTAAAGTAGCGTTCTACAAACCCTTGAGCAATAGTGAGCAGAGTCACCACAATTAAATACCACCCTGTGGCCACTATGAGCAACTCCATAACTTTGGCATTAACAAAATAAATCAGCTGCGCGTGATACAATATTTCAGCAAAAGCAATTGCCGACGCCATAGATGACGTTTTAAGTAAGCCAATAAATTCATTGCCAACAGGTGGAACAATTACACGCATGGCTTGCGGTAATATAATTCGGCGCATAGCAGTTAAACGGTTCATACCTAAAGAAGCTGAAGCATCCATTTGTCCTTTATCAACCGATAAAATTCCGCTGCGTACAATCTCTGTCATGTAGGCTCCTTCGTTAATGCCTAAACCTAAAAGAGCTGCACAAAAGGGCGTCATGAGATCGACCATTTGATATTCAACAAAACCAAGGTTTAACACTGGAAATATTAGTGCCAAGTTGAACCAAAGGAGTAGCTGAAGATAGATAGGCGTGCCGCGGAATATCCAAATATATAACCCTGCAAAACCACGAGTGACAGGGTTGTCAGACATTCTCATTACCGCAAATAATATACCCAAAATTAGTCCAACGGCCATGGAGCAAACGGTTAATAATAAGGTATTACCTAGCCCTTTAAGTAACGTGTCAGCAAAAAAGAACTGCTGCACAACGCCCCAATCTATTTGGCCATCAATGAATGCTCTAACAATCAAACCTAAAAGCAATATAACCAAGGCTCCACTTACCCAGCGGCCGTAATGTCTTAGCGGTATTATCTTATCTTCTGGCTTTATGTCTTTCGATATGCTCATTTTGCCCTGCAATATTGTTCTACAATAATTGTAGGGCAATATTGCAGGTTCTGATTAATAATGCAACAATTAAAGTTGTGAGTGTTATTGCCTTAAATCCACAGAAGTTAAGTAGCATCCATCTATCGTTATTGGCGCAGGTTTTTATATTTATAACAACTTCGCACATGCTCGACGATCTTCTGCCATGTGTCTGGTATCGCAACGATATAGCGCTTATTTTTTACTTCTGTTTTCCAGTTCTACTTTCCAGCGTTGACTAGATATGTGGGTTTTTACTAGCTCTAAGCATTCGTTGATCACCATCATCATTTCGTCGTCAATGGCGTCGTCTTCTGGTGTAAAATCCGTCATGCCGTTTCTTAGAAATAGGTCTACTCGTTGAGCATCTATATCACTGAGTAAATTAATGATTGATGCGGTAACAATGTCTGTGACCGCAGATTCTAGCGTGTTTTCAATAGTACTACCCACAACAGGTAACATTGAAAAGGCGGATACTTGCGAGTTGCTTTTAACCGCTTTGCCTACGCTTTGCTGTACGTGAGTACGAATAACTTCGCCGTGATCACTGTCTAATATCGAGTCGCCTAAATGATTAAAAATGCTCGCAATATAACGGCTTACTATAGGTAGGCGAGGGGAGAGAACCTGCTTTTGTACGTCTTCTATTAAAGGGGAACCAGAAGCAATGTCTTTTTGAGCATCAGAAATCACTTTTATTACAATGCGATCGCTAAGTTCTTCAATAAAAACATCAAGGTAAAATGCAACAAAGCGGTAAATGCCAGTGCGGTTTAAATCGATAATCTTAAATTTGTGTAACCGATACAGAATTGAAAACACCCGTAATAAACGGAACAGACGGGTTGTGGTAACTGGGATACAACCCAATAAATCATACCAGTGAATAAAGGGGAAAAAATACCAACGAATATGATCTTTGCGGACAACAGCAACCACCCAGCGAAAAATGAACTCACTTAAAAAGATAGCAACAAAGACTAAGTCGACAAACAGAAAGTTTTCATGAACAGGGGTGTATAAGGTGACTAATTTGGGGATATAATTTTCAAACAAACCGTGAATTAGCTTGGTTTCAAAAAGCGCGTCGAATGTTAGCCAAAGTAAGTTAAACATGACTATGCCAAGCATAACCAAATCCAACACCAACCATGGGGCCTCTTGGCTCTTTCTTAAATTTTCCCTGCTAAATCCCAACATGGTGTATTAACTCGTTGAACGGGTAACGTCGACATGGAGCACCAATTTTTGCCCTGGCTGTAAGTAGCGCTTAGGGTTTAAATCGTTCCATTTAACAATATCCTTAGTTTTTACATTAAACTTGGACGCAATGCGAGATAAAGAGTCGCCTTGGCGAACTTGGTAGGACACTTTTCTTATAATGGCGTCTTGGCTTTGTGAGTCACTGACTGTGTTTACCCACACCACTAATTTTTGGCCTAACTGTAAGGTGTCTTTAGGAGACATGCCGTTCCATTTCGCTAAAGAACTGATTTTTACCTTGTACTCTCGGCTAATATCCCAAAAGTTATCACCGGGTTTTACCGTGTGGATAAATTTATGGGCACCGCGTTTTTTGTTTTGAGTTTTTGCTAAGCGCTCTTCGTTAGACAAGGAATAACTAGAAAGAGACTTAAGTGCAACAGGCACCATTAAATGTTCGCCGGCAATAATCCTATTGGAGCTAAGTTCATTGATTTGTTTTATTATCTCAGGAGTCGTGTGATATTGCTTTGCAAGCTTAAGTAAGCTATCACCGGATTTAATTTTGTGTCTAACCCAATTTAATCTGTCTTTGGTTTCAGTATTGGCAAGAGCATGTGAAAACTGTTCAATATGCGCAATGGGAAGTAATAGGCGGTGAGGGCCTTCTGGATCTGTTGCCCAGCGGTTGAAACCTGGATTTAATGCTTGTAACGTCTCAACATCAAGGCCTGCAATATCAGCAGCAAAAGCCAAGTCGATTTGTGAATCTATTGCTACAATATCTACTACTGCAACATTGTCTACTTCAGGCCACTCAAAGGCGTATTGGTCCTGGTGTTTCAAAATGTCAGCCAAAGCAAGAAGCTTAGGGACATAAGCACGGGTTTCTTTGGGTAAATCTAAAGACCAAAAATCGGTAGGTTTTCCGGTTCTTTTGTTTGCTCGAATGGCTCTTCGCACTCGGCCTTCACCACTGTTATAGG
>CAYUZL010000445.1:0-2781 GCA_964449725.1 uncultured Alteromonas sp.
GTCATGAATATCGGTTATCGTATTGATTAATTTCTGCCGTGCTAACGAGACTGTTGGTTTCTGCTGACACTGATAGAACGAACTTGGACTAATGCTCAACAGTTGGCACAAGCGTCTAGTACAACGATTGGGTTCAGCCTCTTTCACTCGCGCAATTATCTTAATGCGCTGTTGTCTCGAATGAAGTAGGCGGCTGCTTTTTTTAACAGGTCATTGTTCTTTTTAGCTTCTCTTAGCTGCTTTTCCAAAGACTGAATTTTAATTTGCTCAGGTGTCATTGCTTTAGTGTCTTGCGGTGTTTCACCCTTGAGCTCTTGGCGATACTGCGATTTCCAACGTGTCACTGCTGAAGCGCTTGCACCAGCAAATTTCTCGAATTTGCTGATTTGTATGCCCATCTTCAAACATTAACTTACAGTATTCATGTTTTTGTTCTGGTGAAACAAATAACTTTTTCTTTTTCATAACTCTGTCTCCTAGTTGACATAATAAGCTATAAAAGTGTCTAAGAATATTGAACCATTACACTCTTGCCCTAACTCGGTCCTATGTATAGGAGTTTAAAAATAGCGTTGACCTATTTTATGTTTTACTTACACTGGAATTTACATAATATATGCTTTAACCATTAACGGAATAAATTTACTTTTATTTGAACACAAGGACGCGCATGAATAAATCTGCCTTTTTTTTAACAGTCATTTCTACAGTATTCGCTTTTCAAGCTCTATCCCAAACGGAACAAACTGAGCAAATCGATGATAGATCTCCTAAGTTATCTGAGGTATTAACGCTAGATAGACTTGAGCCAATATTACTTCGCTCAAGCCGAACGCGGCCGGGCGGGGGCGGCGGAGGTTCACCTGCACCAAGCGATCCTGAAATAGATTTTCCAGAAGTGAATCGCTCTGGAGGAAAGACCTTTTTCTATAATCATTTGGATATGGGTGAGACAATTAATATGGACACTGGTCAGTTATCGTTTTATGTGACCGATGTCAGTTTAGACGGTAATTCAGCGTTACCAGTACAATTTGGCCGACGGCTTTCATCTCGATATTATTTGACGGAGCCAAGTCTTGTTACTCAGTTTGGCCTAGGCAGTTTGTCTTGGGTTCCAGACTTCCCAATGATTACGGGTGTGGTATCTAGGGACTATTATGATGGCACCACCACTGCAGCGGGGAATGTGTGGCCGGGTGTACCATATTTAGGCACAACACGACAGTCCTGGAAAGGTATGCATTTGGTGATTCCAGGAAAAATGCCCAAGAAATTGTCTTGGACAATTGCGGGCACTAAAGAATATCAAAAAGGCTATCAGTTCGTAACGGATGATTACTGGATAGTCAAACGCACACTGACCTCAACGTATGTTCATTTTGAAGCCTTATCTCCTACAGGTCAAAAATATACCTTTAATCATGCACTTCGAAAACCAACGACGAACGGCTTTGGAATTGTGGCTGCAACACAAGCAGTTGATCAATATGGGAACTCTGTCAATTATGAATACAATGGGCCAGTGCTTAGTCCAGCAACTAGTGTATTTGGGCGTTCGTTAAGCCGCATCCGCAGCAATGACGGCAGACGCATTGATATTGGCTATTCTTCCAACAGTAACAGCGCATCTGCTCGTATTTCAACCGTTTCGACCAATGGCAGGACATGGCACTATCAGGTTGGGTCAAACGGGCTGGCCCGCGTCACCTTGCCAGACAATACTTATTGGCAATACACTAATCTAGACAGCACAATGGATAATCGTAGGGCAGGGGCATGTAATTATGATGCAAATTTTCAAACGACCGCCACTGTAAAACATCCCACTGGAATGGCTTCTACTTATACAATGCAGTTTATTTATAACGGTAGAATTGACCTTACAACACAATATAATTTGAAAGCTACACAGTGTCGAAAGTCTGGAAGACCACAGTCTTCATTAGAGTACTTAAACTTTGGGCATGAAAGCTTGGCAGTGCAGCATACAGTAACCACTGTTCCAAAGGGTGTCACTCAAACATGGAATTACACCTACCAACAAGATTTCGGTGCAACTGGTGCAATGCATGGCTTATCGGCCACTAAGTGGCGAGAAATATCTAGACCGGATGGGTCAAAACAAAAACTGTATTTTGACCGAGTGGTTAGCTGGCGAGAAGGCCAATTGATTAAGGAAGAAACCCGCAACAGTAATTCTTCTTTGATGCAAACCAAAACGTTTAACCATGTTCAAAGCGCCAAAGTATGGGAGCCAATTGCGGGCACCACAACAACGCCGACTGACCAAGAGAAAGCAAGACGCCTATCATTGACTTCTCAAGAACACATTACTGTGTCTGGCGAAACCTATACGACCCAGTACACCTACAATTTAAATCCGACCTTGAATACTTATGATTATGGCCAGCCTTATCAAATTAAACAATTTAGTACACTACAGTCGTCATCACGCACAATACAAACCACTTACAAACATTTAACGACGCCGTGGATTTTGAACTTGCCTGAACTTACCCGTCGTAACAATAAAGAGTTTGAGCGTTTTGGCTATAGTTCTAAGGGCGATATTGTTTGGCAAAACCAATTTGGCGTAAGGACGCACAATTACACCTATAATAGCAGTGGTAACCTAACATCCATTACTAAAGCCACTGACTCAGGACAGGCCACTCAACGCATCGATGTTGGCAATTACAAACTTGGTGTCCCGCGCAGCATTTCTTTCAGCGACGGTGCAACCGTATCGCGTTCAGTAGACAACAATGGATGGACAAC
>CAYUZL010000446.1:0-2737 GCA_964449725.1 uncultured Alteromonas sp.
TTGATAAACTGTTACGTGAATCAGGTACGGTTGAGAGCCGTAGTGAAGCCGAAGAACGTGTGATGGATTCAAATGACATCGAAAAAGAGCGTGGCATTACTATCTTGGCTAAAAATACTGCCATTAAGTGGAACGACTA
The DNA here is from genome assembly GCA_964449725.1 of uncultured Alteromonas sp. GTDB lineage: Bacteria > Pseudomonadota > Gammaproteobacteria > Enterobacterales > Alteromonadaceae > Alteromonas_F. The sequence goes on from CAYUZL010000446.1 coordinate 140, forward strand.
CCGTATCAACATAGTAGACACACCTGGACACGCCGATTTTGGTGGCGAAGTTGAGCGTGTAATGTCAATGGCTGATTCAGTTTGTCTTCTTGTGGATGCTCAAGAAGGCCCAATGCCGCAAACCCGTTTTGTTACTCAAAAAGCTTTTGCTCAAGGTTTGAAGCCAATTGTTGTTATCAACAAAATCGATAAGCCTGGCGCTCGCCCTGATTGGGTTATGGATCAAGTTTTCGATTTGTTCGATAACTTAGGTGCTACTGACGAGCAATTAGATTTCCAAGTTGTTTACGCATCGGCATTGAACGGTTGGGCGTCAAACGACTCTGATGAGCCTGGCACGGATATGACTCCGTTGTTCGAAACTATTGTTGAACAAGTTGCTCCTCCTGCTGCGGACCCTGAGGGCGCATTCCAAATGCAAATCTCTCAGCTTGATTACAACTCATATGTAGGTGTTATTGGTGTTGGCCGAATTACTCGCGGTAGTGTGAAGCTTAACCAAGCTGTCACTGTTATTGATAAAGAAGGCAAAACTCGCAACGGTAAAGTAGGTAAAGTACTAGGTTACCTTGGACTTGACCGTTATGAAGCGGATGGTGCAAATGCCGGTGATATTATTGCGATTACCGGTTTAGGTGAGTTGAAAATTTCAGACACTATCTGTGATGTCAATAATGTTGAAGCCTTACCTGCATTATCAGTTGATGAACCGACTGTAACTATGACGTTCCAAGTAAATACCTCTCCTTTCTCAGGAAAAGAAGGTAAGTACGTAACGTCTAGAAATATCCTAGAACGCTTACATGCTGAATTAGTTCACAACGTAGCGTTACGTGTAGAAGAAACTGAAGATCCTGATAAGTTCCGCGTATCTGGTCGTGGTGAATTACACTTGGGGATTTTGATTGAAAACATGCGTCGTGAAGGTTACGAGTTAGCCGTATCTCGTCCAGAAGTTATCATTAAAGAAGTTGATGGTGAGCTACAAGAACCTTTCGAAACCTTGACTGTTGACTGTGAAGAAGAGCACCAAGGTTCAATTATGGAACAGTTAGGTGTGCGTAAAGCTGAACTAACTAACATGTCTCCAGATGGTAAAGGTCGTGTAAGATTAGACTTTATGGTGCCTAGCCGTGGTTTAATCGGTTTCCAAACTGACTTCATGACAATGACATCAGGATCAGGTTTGCTTTACCATACATTTGATCATTATGGCCCTCATAAAGGCGGTAAAATTGGTCAAAGGAAAAATGGTGTATTGATTGCGAACGCAGCCGGTAAAGCGTTAACCAATGCCTTGTTTAACCTTCAAGAGCGTGGCCGTTTATTTATTGGCCATGGTGTTGAAGTGTATGAAGGTATGGTTATCGGCATTCACAGCAGAGACAACGACCTAACCGTTAACGCGCTTAAAGGTAAGCAGTTAACTAACGTTCGCGCGTCTGGTACTGATGAAGCTCAGAGCTTGGTTCCTCCTGTTGTTATGACACTAGAACAAGCACTAGAGTTTATCGATGATGATGAATTAGTAGAAGTGACACCTGAGAGTATCCGTATCAGGAAGAAGCTCCTTACTGAAAATGAAAGAAAACGCGCAGGTCGCTCAAAGTAATTAGCGAGTTGTAAAATGAAAAGCCAGTTGTTTTGCAACTGGCTTTTTTGTTTGTATTACGGCAGATCTAAATGCTAATATTAAAATAGCCATCTAGACGGCTATTTGTTATTCTTGTTGTATCTTCAATTAAGGGTGTAGAGAGAATGTTTCCAAATTTACCTGATCGTAAACCAACGTATTCATATAAGTGGGAAAAGTATAAAGGGCAAGATATGTTACCTTTATGGGTTGCTGATACTGAATTCGGTTGTGCCCAACCTATTTTGGATGGCCTTAAGTCTCGCGTTGATCACGGTATTTTGGGTTATACCTTACCTTCTCAATATACACCTGCAAATGAGGCCATTGTATCTTGGTGTGACCGCCAATATGGTTGGTCTATTGATGCCGATTGGATTGTTTGGACGCCAGGGGTTGTGCCTGCGTTTAATGTAGCCAGTAAAGCGTTTGGCGCGGGTCGCATTTTGATCCAAGAGCCTAACTATCCACCGTTAAGAGCCGCACCTGGGATTAATGACAGTCAGAGGATTGCCATTCAAACCGTGATTGAAAACGGTCGTTGGACATTAGATTTTGAGCAATTAGAAAAAGAAGCATCACACCCCGACTGTAATTTAATGATTTTATGCAACCCTATGAATCCAGTGGGTAGCGTAATGACACAAAATGAGCTAGATAGAATTGCTCAAATATGTAGCCAATACAATGTGTTACTGTGCAGCAATGAAATTCATTGTGACTTGATTTTAGAAGAGGGCGTATCACATATTCCCGCATCTTCTCATCGGGAGTTGAAAGACAATAGCATTACCTTAATGGCTGCAAGTAAAACCTTCAATGTAGCCGGTCTTGGGGCTTCGTTTGCGATTATTCCCAATGAAGATATACGCCGTAAATTTAACAAAGCTGCAATGGGTATTGTGCCTTGGGTCAATATATTGGGTTTGGTTGCGACGGAAATCGCCTTCACACAGTGCGATGAG
>CAYUZL010000447.1:0-8276 GCA_964449725.1 uncultured Alteromonas sp.
ATTTCAACAGGATGCGCTTCTACGTCAGACAAAGTAGCGAGAGATTTTCTTGACGGAGCTAGTTCTAGCGCTGAATCAAGACAAAAAGAAGAAGCTAACGGAAGATATCGCAAGAAACGTGACTATAAAAATGATGCTATAGAGGACACTATGTCGGGGATACTTACCGCGTTTTTTCGTGGCATATTTAGCTCTGAAAGCGATAAAAATTAGTTCTTAGCTAGGATTCAAGCATGGTTAGCGTCATTCTAAGCAATTTTGCAGTGAGCTAGGTGCTTTGGGTAGCCCAACGCAGACTCTTTCCCCTCTTATCAATAGTTACCCCCTTGGCGCTTTGTTTGTCATCTTTGGTATGCATTGTTGGTTGCTTCTACTTTACATACCGTCTGAAATTAGCCTATAAGGCCGAAACTATTCCGGGTACCCATCAACGGCTCAGCTATGGCTTTCAAATTCTGTGGTTATTTGTTTATTCTTTTTTCGTGATAGGCTGAAAACAAAAAGGTCGAACGTTATATTCCTTCTTTTAAAACATACAATCAGTAAGTTTGTGCCGACTAATAAACTTGTTTGGAGATTAAAACTATGTGGAAAGTATACTCCGCAAAAACAGTGTATAGAACGGAAGTGATTGGTCCGCCAATAGTCCAAGACGAAGAGTATTCCGATAAATTCGATATGATCGAAGAGAGGATAGTGACTATTAAAGCTGTTTCAATTGAGGATGCTATTGTGAGGGCGGAAAAAGAGGCCAATGAATATGCTCAAGGTGAATATATTAATCCATATGGTCAGGAGTATATTTGGCGATATATAGGCAGTATTAATGTATATGACCCATTTGATAACCTTCCTGCGGGTCTAGAAGTCTATTCAGACACATATCTAATTGAAAAAGCTATGTCAGACGATGAATTGACTGATAATATTTTTGGTAAAGAAATAGATAACCAAGATAAGTTTAGAGTAAATTTTCTAAATTCTGAAATTGTTGGATTTAGATAGGGGCAACCAAGGCACTTCAATTGTTCCCTTCGGAGAATACGATTTTTCGACTGTTAGCGTATTGGTCTTGTGTTTTTAATGTGATGTGTATTGGGGAGTATTAAAAAATGTATCGCACTATTGTTTCAACCTTAGCTATTCTTTTTTCTTGTGCCGTAACAGCTGATTCGAATGTTAATAAGAAAAATGTAAAAAGAGCAGTGCTTGATTATATAGAGTCACAACATAACCTTGATTCAGATTTAATGGCAAGAAGCTTAGATGAAAAGTTAGCCAAACGAACTTACTGGGAATCTAAAGATGGCTCAGAGGTTATAATTGAGAGCGATTTTAAAACTATGTTGTGGGTAGCTGAAAACTACAACAAAGACGGTAGTAAGTTTCCATTATCTCCCATAGTGGAGATCACTATTTTAGATATTGATAATCGAGTTGCATCAGTAAAATTAACAGTGGATGAGTGGATTGATTACATGCACCTATATAAAAATGAAAGCAACGAATGGAAAATTATTAATGTGTTGTGGCAATACCATGATACGGATAAGCATTCGAGTAAAACAACAATTAATTAAACTGCGTTATGATTCAAAATTCCTCTCTATACAAGCTCTTATGTTTCATCTGTGATACAAATAAGCCTAATTCTGATACTTTCGTGTTTACGGCCAATGAGGCCGTGGGAAACATTAAGTATTGTTCTTTGTTCGGCATTGACACATGGCACAGGCGTTTACCTAAGGTATTAGATATCCAATGAAAAAATTACTTTTCTCAACGCTTGTTCTTATAGTAATACTTACTCAATTTGATGATAACTTGAGTGAAGAGGCCACTAGTCTTATTGCTCGGGTGGAAACTAAGAAGACGAGCGATGCATTCCTGTATTTACACGGGATTTTTGCAGAAGAGGGTGAAGATCCGATAAGCGTTGGAATTGATGTTCTCGAAGAATATCGAAATTTTGATATTAATGAATCATTTACTATTTCCGAGCATCCTGATTCAAACAAATTGACGCTTCCTGACGGGGATGAATTCTGTAAAACACAGGAAGAAGGCTGTTTAGAATACCTATTTTCAGAGGATATCAGCGCTACTGACCTATTGCGTCAACATAGTACGTTAGTGTCTCGTTCAAATAAATTTCATGGCTTCAATGAGTATAGAACCTTATCTAAACCTACAGTCAGTGAACCCGTTCCGCCCTATCAATATATTACTGCTGCAGAACGGATCAAGGTAATTAGCGCAATATCACTGTATAAAAATGGGAATGCCTCTAAGTCTGTAGAAAACCTACTAGTTCAATTTTCAACATTAAGAAAGTCAATGGAGTTACAAGACAACCTTATAGGTAAGCTAGTTTTTCTCTCAACGCTATCAGAAATTATCGATGTTTTAAGTGTAATTATGGCTAATGCAGTCGTTAATATTGATGTAATTCCAAACCTTAGCAAATCAGAAAAAAGCTTTTACGATATCGCAGCTATTGAATTTGTAATGATGTATTACACCTTTAGCGATCTTGACAGGGACCCAGAATTTTTTAAAGCTGGGGGCCATATACCAAGATGGCTGACACGTATTGTGTATAAGCCAAATATGACAATTAATGCAATTTTGCCTATATATGAACGGCTAGAATATTTGGCAACCCTCTCGCCATCTGAACTAGCGACAAGGCTTGAGGAAACGGAAAATCACTCTCCTTCTAGTTCAAAATTAAGAAATTATGCTGGAAATACGTTAATGTCTATTCCTCCTAGTTTTGATAAATATGTGATTCTGTTCGCAGATTTTGAAGCCAAAATTGCATTGTTTAATCAAGTTCACATTTTCAATTCTGATCTCGATAATCTAGAAAACCCATATTATGGACCTGAAAAACCCATTTCATCAGATGGAAAATTATGCTTTAGCGGCCCGTTTGAGGATGAAGAGAGTCTACGTTGTCTGACAATGGAAATATAACGAGTAGGCTGGAGAGAGTTGGGTTCCCTACACATAGTTTCACTTAGATATACCATGCGCCAACAGCATAAAAGTAAATTCTTCGGCCTCATCTTTTAAACTTGCAAACCTGCCCGAACTACTAAAATGACCAGCGCCCATATGCATTCGCATAACCAGTAGGTTATTGTCGGTTTTGTATTTGCGCATTTTAGCTGTCCATTTTGCGGGTTCCCAGTAAGTTACTCTAGGGTCGTTTAAACCTCCGGTGACCATCATTGGCGGGTATTCTGTTTGCGTAATGTTATCGTATGGGCTGTACGCCGCAATGGTTTTGTAATCTGTTTTAGACGTTAGCGGATTGCCCCATTCTGGCCATTCAATTGGTGTTAAAGGCAGTGATTCATCAAGCATGGTATTGAGTACGTCAACAAAAGGAACGCCCAAGGTAACAGAGCGCCATAAATCAGGTGCTTGTATAGTTACAGCCCCCATAAGTTCTCCGCCGGCACTGCGGCCAGATATCGAAATATTACCTCGTTGAACATAGTTTTTTGCAATTAAAAATTCGGCGCAGTCGATAAAGTCGCTGAACGTGTTTTGTCTGTGTTTGAGTTTTCCTTGAGTGTACCAAGCGTAGCCCATTTCATCGCCACCTCGAATATGAGCAATGGCATAAGAGAAGCCTCTATCGAGCAAACTTAACGCTGATTTTGAAAACTCTGGTTCCATCGCTATGGCATAGGCGCCGTAACCATATAGATGCATAGGGTGGGAGCCATCTTGTTTAAAGCCTTTTTTATAGACTATGGATATGGGAATACGGGTCCCGTCTTTTGCTTTAGCCCATAAGCGCTCGGTTTCATAGTCATTTGGGTTGTAACCCGATGGAATTTGCTGTGTTTTGCGCAATATTAATGTGCGAGTTGTTAGGTCATAGTCGTAAATAGAATGGGGCGTGACCATTGAATCATAAGACAACCGAATGTGCTCCGATGCAAATTCAGGGTTGTTGCCTAAATGGGCTGAAAAACTACTGTGTGGGAATTCGATGAAGTGTTCATTACCTTGGTAAGGTTTAATTAACACTTGAGCTAAGCCATTGACTCTCACTTCAAGGGCCAGATAGGTCGAAAAACTGATGAAACCGGTAATATAGTGTTCATCACTGCCACTGATAAAGGTTTGCCATGCTGCGTATTCAGGTGTGTTTTGAGGCGTAAGGGCAAGCCTGAAATTCTCGTGTTGGTCGTTTACGCGAATGTAAAAATGCGCATTGGCGTGATCGACATCATATTGCATTTCTAAATTGCGACTTGCCATTAATGTTAAGGGCTGCAAAGGCGACGTACTGGGAACAATAAACACTTCATTGACAGTATGACTGCCCGTGCTAATAAATATAAATTCTGATGACTGACTGGTGTCAATGCCAACAAAAAAACTTTGGTCTTGCTCGGTGTAAATGATGTGGTCGTTTTTGGTATCTGTATGTAAAGTATGAAATTGCACTTGATAAGGGCGCCATTCTTCACTGACCAGTGTATAAAAAAAGCCTGAGCTATCTTGGCTCCATTCAATGTCACCACTTGTTTGCGTGATAACTTGGGGAAGGCGAGTGTAGTCGCTAAGGTCTTTAATATAAATTGTAAAACGTTCAGAGCCGGTATCGTCAACAGACCATGCCATAAAACGATTGTCAGGACTGATACTAAGTTGATTGAGTGTATAAAATTCAATGGACTGAGCTTCGTTATTCTCATCCAATAAAGTAGTTTCTTTATTGCTGTTTAACGGCTTTCTTACCCATATTTTATACTCGGCATTTTCAGGGTAATACCAACGGTACTCGTAACCGTTGTCAATCCAAGGTAGTGATGTTTTAACGTTTTCTTCTCTGCTTTTTAGCTCAGCAAATAAAGTATCGGTTAGCCGAGAATGAGGTGCTAGTGTGTCTTTAAAATAGGTGTTCTCTTGTTCTAAGTAAGAAAGAATATCTGGGCTAGTTACCTTCGGGTAATGGGGGTCTTTAAGCCATGCAAATTCGTCTGACAATACAGCGCCGTGATGTGTTTGCTGATAAGGTTTTTCAACCGCTTTTGGAGCTGGCTGTATTGATGTAGTTAAACGTGTAAAAACCATAATTAGAATGACATTGCTGAGATTGAATACACTATTTTATCACGGGGTTGAAGATATGACGTGTAAATCATAGTTTGATTTTATAGTATTGTCTTATCTAATTATTTTTTGATTATGAGTAGTAATAAGGTTGTCGTGGGAATGGATACGTTACGCAAGGTTAAAAGTGCATTGGGGGAAATGAGATCGAAAGTAAAGGTTATTGGTAAAAAGCATTACACTGCTTCTCAATACGCTTATTTCTCTGCTGTGTTTTGTTTAATTATAGGCATTGCGTTTTCCACAGAGTTTGAGTTGTGGATGAATGCCGCCGGTGTCTTTGCTTTTTTTGGTATGCTCCGTGAACTATTGAGCCTATTTAGGAAGCTTTGGCACACGATACTTGGTAAAAGTCTTATTGTAGTGACGTATGCATCACTAACTAATTTGGCCTTTGCTTTTGCTGCGGTTAAAATTAACGATGTAACTGGCATAGAACCGTTTCCATTTACCTACACACTGGGCTTTACTACTTTTATATTGATGCCATTTTGGCTAGTGATAAGCAGTACTATATTGTTATCTTTAACTATTATGATTGCCAATGTTTGGATGCTGTTTAGGCTCTGCTTAAAGGTCATTGGTATTCGGCTAAAAATGCACTGGGAGGACGAAAACTTAGCTGTGCTTACGATGTTTTTTCGTATTGGATTGATCCCTCTAGTTATGGTTGTTGTTCTGAGTGTGATTGAGCCATATTTGCCTTCTATGAATTCAAAAAGAATGTCTTCAATAGACATTGGAACTGGCCTGATCAATTTAAAAAGCGAAATATCCGCTGAATTAGCTAATGAAACGAATGACGATGAGTTAGCGAAAAATCTTCTTGATGATGAGGTATTGAATGAAAGTGCAGTTGATAAATCGCTACAAATTGAACGCTTAATCGCTGGTTTTATTTGGAGCTTGGAGTCTTATTACAATAGCGTTTGTCAAAAAAGAGATGATCAGAAAAGTGTTATTATTGATGATTATTCCGTTCTTTTAATATCGAAAGACAAAGAAGAAGCCCTTGGTTATAAATTTGAAGTAAACGAATGCATTGCTGTTTACAAGGAACGTTCAGATAAAGTAATAGAAAGCGAAGTAGTGAATTAGTACTATGGCGATGCTCTCAAATAAAAAAGGCTCCGCGAGGAGCCTTTGACAGAGATGAGTTAGGTTTTAAAATTGATATTTAATACCAACATGAGGTGCTGCACCCGATGTATTGAATGCGGATAAATCTTGGTAATCTTCGTCAAGTAAATTTTCTATTCTAGCGAAAATTTCCATGTGCTCATCTACGTAATAACGCGCGCTAATATCGACAATGGTGTAATCATCAAGCTCGACGTTACCAATATCAACGAATCCGCCTACGTGGCGTACATTGGCAGATACAGTGAACTTGTCAGTGTTATAATTTGCGCCAATATTCGCTAAACGCTCTGGTCGTCTTAGTCGTTGACTGCCGTCGGTTTGAGTTGTGTCGTTGTAGGTGAAGTTACCTGTGAAGGATAAGTTCTTCGACACTTCAAGGTTACCAATAATCTCTATTCCGTCTGAATCAGTAATGCCTTCATCTTGTAAATAACCTGAGAAAGTCGCAAGGTCAAAGAAGATGCTATCTTCAATTTCTTGGTCGAAATACACTAATTCAATACTTGAATTGTTCTTGCTGGTGTAACCCACAGCGAGTTCATAACCTTCAGTGGTTTCTTCACTTAAATCTGTACCTGCTGCAGGTGCAAAGGCAAATGGACCTCGGTTAAAGGCGAGTTCTGATAAGCTAGGAGCGCGGAAGCCAGTGCCGTATGCACCGCGAAACTTAATTTCATCACGGCCCACAGGAATATAAGCACTGCTTAAACGGTAGCTGGTATGGGTACCAAAGTCGTCGTTGTAGTCTATACGGGCACCAGCAGTAAAGTAGAGGTTATCAATGAGTTGTGATTGATATTAAATGTGATAGCCACGGTTGTTTCTGCTTACATTGTCAGTGGTGATGCGTTCGTCTTTCCAGTCAATACCGTAAACAAGATTGTGATTTTCATTGATTTGAGTGTTGCCTAAATACTCTACGCGTTCTAATGTACCTTCCGTTAAAAACGACGAGACAGATTCAGTGAAGAATTCACGCTCAATAAGGGTTTTACTATAGGCTAATTCGTGAGCCGATTTGTTGGTAGTGTAAACCGCGTTTAAACGCACATTGCCTTGGTTAAATGTGCTGTCGCAATTGTTGGTGGCTGTTGCGCCGAAACCACAGTTGTCAAATTCTGTTTCAGCGTTGGTGTTACGAGCAACAAGACCTATATAGAAGTTGTCGGTTAATGTAAAGCCTAAACGCAGATGTACGGTATTGTTTTCGTAGCCGTCGTCGTCTTGGGTTTCGTCATCTACACGAGAATTAAAACCATCAGTGTCAAAGCTTGAAGCCGCAATGTAATAGTCGAAACCGTCGCTTTTTCCACCTATGTCGCCAACAAAATTGCGGGTATCAAAGCGGCCAAATTCTCCACTTAAGCTGCCGCCAATTTTTTCGTCGTAGCCGCCACTTTGCACATTGATAACACCACCTGCATCTGCGCCATAAGCTAGACCCTGTGAGCCTCTGAGTATTTCTACGCGAGATATATTTGCACTTTGTATTTGTCCTACTTGAGGACCAATTTGCACACCTGTTGGGTCTGATACTTCTACACCGTCGATGCGAATTTGTGTTCTAAAGCCTTCTTCACCGCGAATACGCAAGGCTGAAGTGCTTCCTAGGCCACCACTGTTGGTTGCATTTATACTAGGCTGGGTTTTTAAAACGTCTGATAAATTAGAATAACCACGGGCATCAATGTCTTCTTTTGTCACAATTGATACCGATGTTGCAATCTCGCGAATAGGCATAACAACACGGCTAGATACAACGGTTAGACGTTCGATGTTGTCATCTTCTATTTCGAATGTATTTGTGTCTGCAACCGCTGAATTTGCGCCAATGACAAGTGCAACTGCTATGGCTAGTGAATGAAGTTTCATTGTGTGTCCTCAATCTTAAAAAGTGTGATTGAGAGAGGAGGGTAAAGAAGAAGCTATAGCTGATAACGTCAATGCGCTTTGAGGTTCTACCCCGTAACGTATTTAAACCAACAGGTATCTGC
>CAYUZL010000448.1:0-3988 GCA_964449725.1 uncultured Alteromonas sp.
GTATAGATATGGCACCGGCAAGTTTAGAAGTCGCGCGTTTACACGGCTTAGAAACAGGTATAAAGGTTGATTACCAATGTATTGCGGCGGAATCTCTAGCAGAAGCACAACCAGAATCGTTTGATGTTGTTACCTGTTTAGAAATGCTTGAACACGTTCCCGACCCTGAAGCCATAGTTCGCGCATGTGCAAAACTGGTTAAACCAGGAGGTACGGTTTTCTTTTCTACCTTAAATCGAAACCCTAAATCATATCTATTTAGCATTCTGGGCGCGGAATATTTACTGGGATGGGTACCCAAAGGCACCCATGATTATGAAAAATACATAAAGCCCAGTGAATTAATTGGCATGTGTGACAGAAGCGAACTGACAACAAAAGACGCAACCGGCCTTCATTATCACCCGTTAAAACAAGCTTTTTACTTATCAGACGACAATATCGACGTTAATTACATGATTGTTTGTCAGAAATAACATCTAAGCTGAGTCTTCACTCAGCTTAATCTTCCGTTACGGTCTATAAATAACTTCAATACGGTTACCGCTTGGCTCTCTGAATATCATATGCTTCGCAGGGCCACCGTAAAATAGCTCTGGTGCGAACTCTATTGTCACACTAGGCATGGATTTCATTTTTTCATATAGGGCATCCAAAGCTTCAAAACTCGTAGCCTTAATTGCAAGGTGATGTAAACCCACGTTATTTTTTCTATCGAATTTCACTGCATCATCACTAGTTTGCCAAAGAGTAAGTGTCATTGACCCGTTATTCAAAAAAGCAGCGGGGTATTTTTTATCTCTGCCTCGAATTTTAAAATCAAGAACGTCCACAAAAAACGTCGCCGACGCATCTAAATCAGAAACAGCCAAACCAATATGGTCAAACCCTGCGGTCCTTTTTTCGTCTGCATGAGCCGATAACATCACAGTGCTGAATATAAAGACTATGCAGGTAATAAATAAGGTTGAGAATTTTTTCATAAAATATCGTTATTCGCTAAATTAAAAACAGTAAAACGAATCGTAAAGACAAGCGGTTTTAAATCCAACAAATATCCGTTAAACCGCCGAATAGATAAGCGGAACTGACGGTAATTTGGCTATAGAAAAAACAACACAAAATCAAGAAGTCTACTTTGACAAAAATGCAAGTCAGAAACGGCAAAAAACACAACAAAATATTTTTTATTTACCCGCAATTAGCCTTGTAAAAAAATCAAAAAAGTGTGTGATTGTGTTTAACGGTTAGCTTTCACTAACTCAAATATACCATGTATATGCATATGCAAACTAAACACCAGATATAGGGTTGCATATCACTTCAAACCTCATTATCTTGTGTTTAGCTTCAAAACAAAATCACTCGCGAAAAACAGTAAATCAAACGACTGTAATCGGGTTTAAAACGATTTAATTTATAACAACAAAGGTGTGCACACGCACCTAGCTTGCGCTAATTGATAATAATGGATAACTCAATGAATGAGACGCTTTACGTCACCAAACGAAATGGTGAAAAAGAACACATCGATCTGGAAAAAATTCACCGCGTCATCGAATGGGCCGCGGAAGGGTTAAGCAAGGTTTCTGTTTCCCAGGTAGAAATAAAAGCGCATCTACAATTTTATGAAGACATAAAAACAGAAGAAATCCACGAGACCATTATTAAATCAGCAGCCGATTTAATTTCTACTGACACCCCCGATTATCAATATTTAGCCGCTCGTTTGGCCATATTCCATTTGCGCAAAAAAGCCTACGGTCAGTTTGAGCCTCCAAAATTGTACGATCACGTGTCTAAAATGGTTGAATTGGGTAAGTATGACGGGCATTTGTTAAGCGATTACAGCCAAGCAGAATTCGAAGCCATGGACGACTTCTTGGATCACTGGCGTGATATGAACTTCAGCTATGCGGCGGTAAAGCAGCTTGAAGGTAAATACTTAGTACAAAACCGCGTTACGGGTGAAATATACGAAAGTGCGCAATTCCTATACGTATTAGTCGCGGCGTGTTTATTTGCTAACTACCCCAAAGACACAAGACTCGACTACATTCGTCGTTTTTACGATGCCGCATCTACGTTTAAATTATCGTTGCCTACCCCCATTATGGCCGGTGTACGCACCCCTACTCGTCAATTTAGTTCCTGTGTACTCATTGAAACAGGCGATAGCTTAGATTCAATCAACGCATCAGCTAGTGCCATTGTAAAATATGTCAGTCAAAGAGCCGGTATCGGTGTAAATGCGGGCCGCATTCGCGCGGTTGGCAGTGCAATACGTGGTGGTGAAGCATTCCACACCGGCTGTATTCCTTTTTATAAATACTTCCAAACAGCAGTGAAAAGTTGTTCTCAAGGTGGTGTACGGGGCGGCGCAGCTACCCTATTCTACCCACTTTGGCACATGGAAGTAGAATCCTTATTGGTGCTTAAAAACAGCCGTGGTGTTGAAGAAAACCGCGTACGTCATTTAGATTACGGTGTACAGTTTAATAAGTTGATGTACCAACGTATGATGAAAGACGACAATATCACCTTGTTTAGCCCTTCAGATGTTCCGGGTCTTTACGATGCCTTCTTTGCAGATCAAGAAAAGTTTGAAACCTTGTACCTTCAATACGAAGCCGATGACAGCATTCGCAAGAAAACCATTCGCGCAATGGAGCTGTTTAGTTTATTTATGCAAGAACGCGCCAGTACTGGCCGCATTTATTTGCAGAATGTTGATCACTGCAATACCCATAGCCCATTTAACCCTGAAGTGGCACCGGTTAGACAAAGTAATTTATGTTTAGAAATCGCGCTACCTACTAAGCCTCTTGAACACATTAACGATGAGAACGGTGAAATTGCACTGTGTACCTTATCGGCCTTTAACTTAGGTGCAATAGAGTCTCTTGATGAATTTGAAGAATTAGCAGATTTATCGGTACGTGCCCTTGATAGCCTGCTTGATTACCAAGACTACCCGGTTCCCGCGGCTCACAATGCCAGCATTGGACGTAGAACATTAGGTATAGGTGTCATTAACTTTGCTTATTACCTTGCCAAAAATGGGGTGAAATATTCAGATTTTAGTGCCAACGGTTTAGTGCACAGAACCTTTGAAGCCTTACAGTTCAACTTATTAAAAGCTTCGAATAATTTGGCAAAAGAAAAAGGGGCCTGTCCTAAGTTCAACGAAACGACCTATTCACAAGGTATTTTGCCTATCGATTCCTATAAAAAGGATCTCGATAAAATTTGTGATGAGCCTCTTCAATTGGATTGGGAAGGTTTACGTTCCAGCATTGTAGAGCATGGCCTTAGAAACTCGACGTTATCGGCCTTGATGCCATCTGAAACTTCATCGCAAATATCTAATGCAACCAATGGTATTGAACCACCTCGTGGACATATCAGTATTAAGTCCAGTAAAGACGGCGTACTAAAACAAGTTGTACCTGATTACGAAAACTTAAAAGATGCCTACGAACTGTTGTGGGATATTCCTTCAAATGAAGGTTACTTACAACTTGTAGGCATAATGCAGAAGTTTGTTGATCAAACTATTTCTGCGAATACCAATTACGACCCAAGCAAATTTCCTAACGGCAAAGTACCCATGAAATTGCTATTAAAAGATTTGCTTACCACTTATAAGCTAGGTGTGAAAACCCTGTATTACCACAACACCCGTGATGGAGCGTCTGACGCGTCTAGCGATGTTGCAAACGAAGCAAAATCGAATCCTTTAGCTCAGCAGCATGTTGTGGCGGAAGAAGAAGACGATTGTGCAGGCGGTGCGTGTAAGATTTAAACGTTAACTTATAATACATTTATTTAACTTATAACTAAAAAAAAGGCGCTTACGCGCCTTTTTCACGTCCACCATGTATTTATTTACGTTTTAATTACATAATTCGTCGGCTTTTAGCTACTTTACCCCACTTTAGTTTCCTTAACTAAGTTCCATTTTTAGCTAATATTTGGGCTTTTACTC
>CAYUZL010000449.1:0-7100 GCA_964449725.1 uncultured Alteromonas sp.
GAACAATAGATAATGGACCGACAATAAGCAGCCCCGGCAACGCAGACATAAACAAATAACGATGAAAATCTCTGAAAAATCGCTGAACCGTAAGCCTTGGCATATCGCCTTTGATTTCATGAGTCCAGGGGTCGATTTGTACAAAGCGATTTTGCAAAGCATCTGACTTAAGTACCGCCCGTGTAGACAAATACTTCGAATCTAGCTGAACTATAGAAGCGATTTCAGTATCAGGATAGGCAGTGTTAATTGATTGGTACGTTGCAACCCAGTCTTCTATTCCCATAGCCGCAGGCGCATCATCTGGTTTTTCACTTGATCGCAACTCAGGAAAAATAAGCCAATCAATTTCGTTGGATAGGGTTGCTATAGTACCTGTAGCTAACACCACAAACATCAATAACGCTAATTGAAAGCCCACCCACGCATGCCAATTATAGAGCTTTTTTAAACCAGATTTTTTTTTAGACATGCCTTCAACGCAAATGATAATCGATATTATTATGTTGTTTAGGTTAACAGTTTAAGCCGACTTCAGATAGCTTTTATCCCTATTTGAAAATATTATTCCCATGCCGCTTCACTTAAAAACCAACGCAATTATACCAAATGCCAGTACACCTAAAAATACAGGTAACCCTAACGAGCGAAAGCGAAACCACACTACAATAGTAACGATAACACCAACCAAGGTAGACAAAGCACCCACCCAGTCACCACGCACCGGAACAAGTGAAGAGCCCAACATACCGGCTATCATCAAAGAACCGATTAAGCCCAGCCAAACTGGTGGCACAACCTCTTGATCAATTTGCTGCTGTTTTTCTAGGTGCCGACGCATCCAAATAAGAGGAATACATCGCATTGCAAAGGTACCAATTGCGCACACAAAAATAGCAAAGGCGATTTCAAGCGTCATTACTTAGTATTCCTTGTGACTGTTTTTCTAATAAAAAATAACATAATGCGCCACATAAAGCGGCAGCGGGAATGGCCAAATTTGTCATCTCAAACAACGAAAGCGTTAGTGCAACAACAATGCTCACCCCCAGCGTCAGTGACCACAACTGAGACGTAAACTTAGGCGCCAATAACACAATAAAAAGTGCTGGAAGCGCAAATGGCATTACTTGGGTCAACGTAGGCCATGTTTGGGTGACTTCCTCGCCGATAAAAGCGCCCAGTGCGGTTCCTGCAACCCAACTAAACCAAGCAAGCAATGACGCACTAATAAACCAAGCACTGCGATACTGTTCTGGAATATGAGGGAGTCGTGTATGGGCTAAGGCATAAATTTGATCTGTTAAACCATACATTAACAACCACCAATAGCGTCTGTTCGGAATAAAAACCGCTAAATTTGGCGCATATACAAGGTGTCTTGCATTAATTAACAAGGTCATCAATACCGCAAGCCAAAGCGAAGCACCACTGGCAACCATAGCCACTAATAAAAATTGAGAAGCACCTGCATAAATAAACAAGGAAATTAGCGTTGCTTCAAGGGGAGAAAAACTTGCTTGAGTGGCGATAATCCCAAATGAAATTGCTACAGGAATATATCCGCCTAAAAGCGGCAAAGAATCCTTTAACCCTTTAATAAAAAAAACGTTGTTATTTAAAGAACAACTATTCTTATTCATTGCTTTCATCCTTGTGATAGACAATAGTTAATATGCAGCTCGTCCAATCTTCAAAGCTTTGATAACAGTGAGCTTTATCGGAATCGAATGTTTTACATTCTCCCGCACTGAGTTTTTGTAATTCACCTTCGACACCAACAGTTAACTCACCACTAATGACATGAATAGTTTCAGTTGTTCCTGAACTATGCGCTTCAGCTTTGCGCAATACATGAGGTGCAAATGACATCCAGTAAGCATCCACATTAGGCGTGCTACGTCCTCGCTCAATTAAACGAATTTCCAAGCCATCTTCACCAATAGAAGTAGTTAATGGCACCACTAATTCACCAAATGGCAAACCTAAGGTATTAGCTAATCGCCATAACGTATCTATTGTTGGGTTACCGTTACCTTGCTCTAGTCGAGACAAGTTCGATTTAGCAATTCCCGCATCTGCCGCTAGTTGAGACAAAGACAATTGTTTATCTAAACGCAATTGCTGAATGTGCTTACCCAAAATACTGAATGATTGATTCGTCAATTTAGCCTACTCACAAAAACTGTTCCATATATGAAACGTTCTATATAATGAACGCTATTTTGTCAATCAATCCTCATTATGTTTTTATCAAAACCCACTCAAAGTAAAGCAAACTTTACCTTATGAAAAGTGTATGCTACATTAGCTCTTATTTTCAATGCTGTACTAAAACCTAATTATTTTAAAAAGGTGTGAATATGAAAAGTATCAATACGGAAGACACTCGTCTTGCTAAAAGAGTACAAAAAGGCAACCGAAATGTGTTTTTATGGACATCTTTGTGGCTAGTTAATACCGCGCTGGTCGCATATGGCCCTAAGCAGCTTTGGGACTTCAATGTAACCGTCACATGGATTGCAGTAATGTTCAATATCGTCACTGGCTTAGCCATGCTCAACGCCAATAAAAATCTAATATTAGCAATGGACGAACTCCAACAGAAAATTCACTTTAATGCCATGGCCATCTCTTTGGGGTTCACCCTTTTGTTTGGTACTCTATACGGATTACTCGAGCCTGCGGGCTTAGTGAGTACAGCACCCAACTCGTCCAATATTTTATTTGTGATGGGGATAAGTTATTTGATTGCTATGGCAATTAATTATAGGAAATACGGATGAAAAATCGACTCAAGGTACTTAGAGCCGAACGAGATTGGACACAGGCTGATCTTGCAAAAGAACTAGATGTATCTAGACAGACCATTAATGCTATAGAGAAAGGAAAATTCGACCCCAGCTTACCTTTGGCATTTAAAGCTGCTAGATTGTTCGACATACCCATAGAGTCTATTTTTGATGACGGAGTTTCTTAAATTCCAGACTCCATTTCTAACAGAGTTATAACAAAACCGACATAAAAATGTACAGCTATTGTGCAACGACTATATTTAGATGCACTATTACATTTTTATTCACGGAGTATACAACCATGCGCAACAAAATCGCATTGTTTAAATCTTTGGCAATAGCCCAAGGAATAGTACTTGCTGTAATGTTTAGCTTGTCGGTTCATGCTCAAAGTAGCATTCATGATCGCTGGGCGAAGCATGATGAAACCTCAAAAAAAGTCGTTGATCATCAAGCAATGGATAACATTTTAACTTTCATTGCCATTCCTCAAGACAATACCAGATACAACTTGAGAGGACTAAACTCTCGCGTTATCCAATACATCACAGATTACAAAACATTTCTACAAACTGTTCCCGTTTCCCAGTTGAACAAAAATGAACAATTGGCATTTTGGTTGAACCTGTACAATGCTGCCGTTATTGAGAAAATGACAGCGAATATCTCTGACAGTGGAAAGCTGAAGAAGCTTCGCGGTGTTCCGGGTGATGCAGGTAAGTGGTGGAGTGATAAAAACATTGAAGTTGAAGGTGTGTTGTTGTCGTTAGAAGATATTGAACAACAAGTTCTAGCAAAACAATGGCAAGATCCTCTATTCATTTACGGTTTGTTCTATGGCGTAAACGGTGACGGCTTCTCAACCAGCGTAGCCTTCACAGGCTCTAACGTTGAACGCCAACTGAAAACTATGGCAAAAGCTTTTATCAATGATAGAGCTAATTTAAAAATTAAACGTGGGCAAGCAAGAGTATCTAGCTTAATTGCGTGGAACAAAGAAGCGGTTTTTAACAATAGCGATGAAGCTATATTGGAGCATCTTCGCACCTATGCGAATGCAAAAACAGCAAAACGTTTAGAAGGTATCTCTGAAATCAGTAAGAAGCACTCTTTCAGTTGGAAAACTGCAGTTTACAGCCCCCCTCCAGTAAACCGTAATAGTTACGCGACGTCAGGTGGAGCCGGCCTTGGTGGCGGTGGCGGGTATCGCGGCGGCTCTTAAACCCCAACCAAAGTTATTAGCGTTAGCGCTAAGCCTAACGCTAATTTCATTGGCTCTAATTTCAGCTTATTTTGATTACGACACTCCTTTTTCGCCTTTTTGGACATCGATCAACATAGCGTTAATGGTGACCTCTGGCCTGTTATTTTTACTTCTTATCAAATCCGTTTTCAAAAAAGATCTTAGCGATAATTCGTTTTTCACATTTCTATTGATGGGCCTTGCATTAAGAGCCATATTTATTCTGCCCCCCCCTATTTTAGAAGACGACCTTTACCGTTACTTCTTCGACGGTAGCATAACTATTCACGGACACAATCCATATAACCATAAGCCTTCAGACGCCTATACAAAAACTGAAAAAGATATAGTAGGAGAAGTGGTAATAGAAGCTAATAGCCAACTTTTGTATCTACATGACTTCCATTTGTTTTCACGAGTTGCATACCCAGAAATAAAAACAATTTACCCTTTAACCGCACAAGCCATTTTTGCCATTAGCGCCGCGCTCGACGAATTCAATATTCAGGTTTGGCGATGTGTACTCATAGGTATAGAGCTGGTTAGCTTGTTCTTACTCATAAAGCTTCTGCAACTACAGCAACTCAGACGCAACTGGAGCCTGATATATTGGTTAAATCCTTTGCTGATTACAGAAGGTATTAATGCAGCGCATATGGACGTGATCCTAGTTCCATTTTTATTGCTGACTCTGATAGCAGTACACTTTCGATATTATGGTATGGCTGGTATATGCATAGGTTTGGCTGCTGGAGTAAAAGTATGGCCAGTGCTATTGGTACCCGTTATTGCGGCTTATTTAGTTCGGCAATCTAAGCATCTGCTATTGTTTGCGATTGGCTTCGCCATCACTTGTACTTTGGTGTTTTTACCACAAATATTGTCATTGGACACAGATGCTGGATTAGTAAAATATGCTCAACATTGGCAAGTAAATAGCTTTATCTTCAACCTAATACATAACGCTATGTTTGATTTCATTTACGCCGATATTACGGCCCGAATTATTGTCACTTCGATGGTAGGAGGAACGGGATTAATTGCCGCTTGGCGAGTATTAAAATGTACGCCATCATTAGCGATTAATGATCTTGCCCATTGGTGTTTGTGGATAACCCTAATACTATTTTTGTTATCGCCCACGGGTTATCCTTGGTATAGCTTTTGGTTTTTTCCCTTTTTAGCGCTCGCTATGAATCATAAAACATGGCCAACTTTGCTACTTACCGCTACCCTTCCACTTTATGATATGCGCTATTTAATAGCCGATTTCCAACATCCAATGCTGTGGCAATGGATTGTAGTCACACTCACATTTTTACCTGTTATTGTTTGCCTTTTGATCCAGTATTTTCGAAAAAACGGGCCCAAAACTCAGCCGTCGCTGAATTGATCATATTCGATTCGGCATTCATCAACATCACGAACCCAGAGCCAGTTTCTGGAGAAAATGCAACATCTGCCCGATACCCTTTCACCCAACCGCCATGGTAATTAATAGTATGGCCATCAAAGTCATAAATACGCCAGCCTAAACCATAGTGCGCATCATTAAGGTACTCACGCCAACCTCGTCGATAGCGTTCTCGAGTTGTTTTAATTCTAGGAGTGGTAATTTCATCAATAAGATACGGAGGTAGCACTTGAGGAAGTTCACCTAACAATGCTTGTAGATAGCGAGTCATATCTTGAATACTTGCATTCACTCCAGCAGCTGGTGAAAAGCGATAGTAATTGTTTTGTACGCTAGTTTCTCGCCACTTACTTCGCGTTATTGCCATGTGAGGACGAGCCCAGCTTTCAGATTGCATCAACCCTGCTTTGCCAACACTTGCTGTATCCATAGCCAAAGGAGAAAAGACTAATTCTTGCATTTGCCTGTGATAGGAGGTGTCACGTTGATGAAAATACTCTATTAGCGCACCCAAAAGTGCATTTTGATAGGTGTAGCAATCTCCAGGAGCGCACAGTAACTCTAAATCGGTCAAATCGTGCAAAACCCGTTGTAGCGAATAATCCGCTTCAATTAAGTTGTCATAAGCATTGGGTATAAACCCGCTAGATTGACCAATAATATCTGCAAGAGACAAATCATCAAAACGAGACTGCTGCCACTCTGGCTGGGTTAGAATTGAACCAATTGGGGTATTCCAACTGGTTTCGTTCGCGACGTTCCATTTAGACATCATAACGCTAGTAAACGTTTTCGAAACAGATGCCAATCTAAATACGGTTTGCGGTGTTACCTTGCCACCCTTTTTATGAGTAACGCCATAGGTAACAATTTGAGGTGGTTGACCTTTTTGATAATAAACAAAAGCATAGCCTGGGACATTGTATTTTTGAGCTTGTTTGCGAACGTAGCGTTTATATTCGTCAAACCATGCATCGCTCTTCGCATTTGCTGATCCCAGCAATAAGGAAAACGTACACAAAGCATACATAAAAAAGCGAAAAAGCTGCAAAACAACCTCTGGTATTACTAATAAGCGCACTATTATGTTCATCAACGCAGCACCATGCAACTCACCTTGGCTAATTTTTTTATTTGAAAGTAGTTCCGTTCTTTTCGCATTTTATACTTCAAGCTTATATATACTGTTTGAAATTATTGTACTGCTTGTAATTCATGCTAGCTCAAATTTCTCTGACCAAAGAACAAATGCACAAGGCTCGTCAATCTAGAGACCATCGTTTTGATGGTTTGTTCTTCATTGGCGTTTTATCGACAGGCATTTTTTGCCGTCCTATTTGTCCAGCAAAGCTCGCGAAAGAACAAAATGTTCAGTATTACCTTAGTGCCGCCCTCGCCATTGAAGCAGGGTTTAGACCCTGCAAATTATGTAAACCAGACATCGCCCCAATTAATTCATCACTTCCTGCTATAAACCCACTTATCGACAGAGGAATTGCGTTAATACACAAAGATTTAGAGCTAACTATAAAAGATATAGCGGCTCAACTAGGTGTGTCAACACGGCACTTACATCAACAATTTCAACAAAAAATGGGGCTTTCACCTTCAAGTTATCAATTAAGTGTAAAATTGCTGTTCGCCAAAC
>CAYUZL010000450.1:0-3765 GCA_964449725.1 uncultured Alteromonas sp.
GTAGTACCTGATTCTTCACCAATGAAGGCATGGTCTGGGTAAGACTGTTGAATTTTTTCAATAATAGCTTGCTCGGCATCTTTGTCGATTTGTGTAACGAAATCATGAGCGCCTTTTTGTTCAAGCGTCAATTCGTCACGCGTTTCGTAACCGCGCATTATTATTGTTCCAGCAACGCGTGCAGCGCGCACAGCAATGTTTAGCATTGGATGCATATCTTACCCCAGTTGTAAAAGATCGAAGGTTTATCGGTTGGTCAAATAATGGTCAAGCGATAATTTTGAACGCGGATGGTACCAGACTGATACGCACCCGCCAAGTGAAATACTGAACTAATCTTCTTTCGACAAAATTACTTTAGTATGAGGGAAAGGAATTTCTATATTTGCAGCGTCTAATGCCTTTTTAATTTGTTCAGGAACTGAATACAACACATCAAAATAATGTTCGCCTTTAACGAAAGGGCGTACTAAAAAGTCAACTGAGCTATTGTTTAATGTTTCTACTTCAACAAAAGGCGCTGGGTCTTTTAAAATATGCGGATGCGCGTCTAATACCGCGTCGATAACACGTCTTGCGTCGTCTGTATTTTCTTTATATGCAACACCAAAATGCATGTCTACACCGCGAATAGGGTGATGAGAGTGATTGACTATTTGGCTTCCCCAAATTTGGCTGTTGGGTATAATAATTTGCTGTCTATCAAAGGTCTCTAAAATGGTTGTGAATAAATCAATTTCAACTACGTTACCGAAACGGCCTGCAGCATCAATGAAGTCACCTACTTTGTATGGGCGGAATATTAATAACATTACACCAGCCGCTAAGTTTGATAAAGCGCCTTGAAGTGCTAAGCCTACCGCTAAACCTGCGGCACCGAGTAAGGCAACAATAGAGGCGGTTTGTACGCCAAAGCGGTTTAGTACGGCAATAAATACAAAGGCCATTACGACATAGCGGGCTAAACTGCCTAAAAAGCGAAATAAGGTATCGTCGAGCTTGTCGTAACGCTTACCAATATTACAAACAAGATTGTTTACTTTTCTGGCAATGAACATACCGACCAGTAATATAACAATGGCTAATAAAACGTTTGTTGCGACGTCAGTGATCAAAGGCAAGTATTCATCTAGCTTTGATTGACTAAAATATTCTTCCATTTTTTATGTCCTTAAAATTGTTGTTAACACTTCGTGGGTGCAAAGTGATGATACCGAAACTGGGAGAAAAATCATATTTCTCTTCGAAAACGAAGGATTATGTTAAACTCGCCTTATTGTTGTTATTAATTCATATTAGTATTTATGCTAGATAAAATTCGCATCGTTTTGGTGAATACCTCTCACACTGGAAATATTGGCTCTGCTGCAAGAGCGATGAAAACTATGGGGCTGAGTTCACTGTACTTAGTAGACCCTGTATCTGAGCCCGATGGTAAGTCTAGCGCTCTAGCCGCGGGAGCAGGTGATGTATTGGCCAATGCAAAAATCGTGAGCACGTTACAAGAAGCGGTAGCTGACTGCGGTTTAGTTGTTGGTACCACAATGCGTACTCGCGGAAATGCTTGGTCTACCTTAGAGCCAAGAGAATGTGGTCAAAAGTTAGTGAAAGAAGTGGCTAATTACCCTGTTGCGCTTGTTTTTGGACGAGAAAATAACGGGTTGAATAATGAAGAGTTACACCAATGCCACTTTAACGTAGCCATTCCTGCGAACCCCGAATACAGTAGTTTGAATTTAGCAGCGGCAGTGCAGACCTTTTGTTATGAAATTCGCGTAGCCTTTCTTCAACAAGATGGCTATCAAACAGACAACTCTCAAAATGATGACAGTGAGTACCCACTTACTGGTGATCTAGAGCGATTTTATGTGCACCTAGAAGAAACTCTAAACAATACCGGGTTTATTGTACCTAACCACCCTGGAATGGTAATGCAAAAGCTACGTCGGTTGTTTAATCGGGCACGACCCGAATCTCTAGAGTTGAATATTTTAAGAGGAATTTTGTCCTCTATAGATAAGAAAATGTTAGATAAAAAATGATTGAACGAATAAAAGAAGATATTAAAAGTGTATTTCATCGCGACCCCGCGGCGCGAAATACCTTTGAAGTGCTGACGAATTATCCGGGACTTCATGCTATTTGGCTTCATCGTATTGCTCACAAATTGTGGAATCGAAATTGGAAGTGGTTAGCCAGAACGCTATCGACATTTAATCGCTGGCTGACGGGGACTGAAATACATACTGGTGCTAAAATTGGCCGTCGTGTCTTTATCGATCACGGTATGGGTGTAGTCGTCGGGGAAACTGCTGAGCTAGGTGATGACGTGACTTTATACCACGGCGTCACATTGGGCGGCACCAGTTGGAAAGCAGGGAAACGCCATCCAACTCTAGCTAACAATGCGGTAGTTGGCGCTGGAGCGAAAGTATTGGGGCCTATTATCATAGGTGAAAGCGCTAAAGTTGGCTCTAACTCCGTAGTGGTGAAAGATGTGCCTGCTGGTGCCACTGCGGTAGGTATTCCCGGTCGCATTATCTTGGCGAATAAAGCCAGTGATGATGACGAGCGCAGAGAGGCGCGAGGACAAATTGCGAAAAAATATGGTTTTGATGCTTATGCCGTTGCTGTTGATAATCCAGATCCTGTGGCGAACGCCATGGGGGTTATGCTTGAGCACATGCATCTGATGGATAATAAAGTCGAGGAAATGTGCAAAGTCATTCAAAGTTTAGGTGGTGATGTTTGCACAAAAGATATGACGGCTATTTCCGTTGCCGACTTTTCTGAAACCGGTCTCTCTCCTGTTGTCCCCCTTTCTAAACAGCAACAACAAGAAGCGTTTGATCCGCATATCTAATCAAATTTATCGAAAGTAAAGAGGTTTGAAAAACGTTGTCTTTTCAAACCTCTATTTTTGCTAGCTAGCTCATCACAATTTAATACGTCATGCTGTTGTATTTATACTGTTTGTCGAACTATTATTGCTTTCGTTGGCTACAGATTCAGAAGAGGTAACCACTTCTTGCTCTGCTTGAACTTGTGATTCAGCTTGTTGAGTCTGACTCGATGAGGCTTGCTGAAGCGCTGCGAATGCTTCCGCTGCTCCACCTACTGGACCAATTGACATAAAGACCTCTTTAAAAATACCATGCACTATTGCGCCTTTGTTATCGACGAGCAAGAAAGAAAAATTAATAACAAAAGTATAACGTTAGCAATAAAAGGAATACTGTGGCGACTTTACACTTTCACCAAATATACCCTTATCAGGCGTTGCCCCAATTAGCTAAAGATACCAGCTACCCTATACCTAAACGGGCAAAATCATTTTGTTATCCATTTAAAGCTGCGGCGAAAAAAGGGGTATATGCCTTTCCTCCCATTAATTTTTCCGTATTCATGTCCGAAGAATATTTAGATATTAGGGCTGAAAAAAAAGGCGGGGGCACGTTTAATAAAAGAATACTCAAACAGCAAGGAGCAGCTAATTTCGTTCTTTTGTCTGATGTGGACAAAAAGGGCAGTGATAACTGCCTATCTGCGTATAGAAACAAAATTAAAACTTCAGGTATAGATATTCCCGAATCTATTGATTTGGATACTTTTGGCTTTTATGAAATTATGCTGAATGTCATTGTTGAAGAAGATCCTTTTGATTTTTATCTACAAGTTTGGCTTGGAGGTGTGATTGACTATGACGGGACAGGTGGAATTTCCGTTAAACACCCAACAAATATTCATCACAATAGTGCATTTACT
>CAYUZL010000451.1:0-3536 GCA_964449725.1 uncultured Alteromonas sp.
ACTTTAGGTTATTTTATTCCCATCACTCTTTCATAAACAAAAAAATCAATTGAATCTCGAGACCTCTCCTTTTTTTTAACAAACCCACATGATTCATTCAAACTATACGCTGCTAGCATACATTTTTGTGTCCATAAAATCATTTTCGACCAACCATGCCCCTCTGAATACGCCAAAGCCTTTTCCACTAAGCTTTTGCCAATACCCAAACCTCTGTAATCAGGGTCTACACCCAGTAAGTGCATTTCACACTCGTTCCCTTTCGCTAGCACTTTATAACTCGAACTAGGTGGGGCGACTATAACCATACCAACCAAAACCGTCTCAGCTCTAGTTCTAGCGGTGAATAGAGTCCCTCTTGCTTTAACTTATGTTTACCACGGCATGCGGCCCTGCTGTATAAGCCCAATTACTGTGCCTAAAAAGCCAGTGAGAATGCCAATAGTCAATCCTATATAGCAGGGTATTTTACCTCGAAAGCCGTTCAATTTAGATATGCCGTCACTCAAAGACACACCATGTTCAATTACAAAGTTAATTGTACGCAATGACAATAGGATGACTCCAAGCGCAAATATGCCATATGTCACAAGAGGAGCAACCCACCCTTCACTCAATTCATATGAAGCGCTAAAGGCAAACCCGAATACTACTACCCAAGCTATGGTCTCATTGCGATATCGTTTTAGTGTTTGCTTTTTTTCCTTCGCAGATAAGGCTTTAGATGCCATATTGGACGACCATAAAATGACAAAAACAGCAATAAGAGCACCGAGTAAAGCACCACCCACAATAGTGGCAATTTTAACAACAACACTTGTATTTGTTTTTATACTGCCAGAAGCCAATACTGATGCACCAACGGGTGCCGACGTAGTCAGCATTCCCGTAATCAAGGTGCTAAACCCCAAAATTGGTGCAGAGCTAAAAATTAAGTTCCCAGCGTCTTTCAATACTTCATATTTTAACGTTCGACGAACTCGAGAGAGCTTTTTACGTACATTGCTTTCTGACAAATCTAACAACTGTGCAACCTGTTTAGTCGATTTCTCTTCTCGATAATACAAAAGGACAATTTCACGATCGTCACTAGCCAGTTCCTCAATAAACTGATTTAAAGCGCGATTTCTATTTTCTACTATTAATTGCTCTTCAACATTAATATTGGTGTCACTTAAATCAGCAAAAATGACGTCTGCTTTTTCTGAACTAACCCGTTTTTTAGATTTAGAGTTACGCAAAAAATTATGGGCTGTGTAACGCGTATTATGGCGGATCCAAGGTAAAAAACTCTGCCTATTTTTCAGCTGTGTTAAGTTCCCCCACGCCGCAATAAACGCTTGCTGAGCAACTTCTTCACTGTCATCAACATCTTTAACAATAGCCAATGCAATTGATGTAACCAGGTTCTGACAATGCTTAACTAAACGCTCATATGCGTGAAGGTCGCCTTGTTGCGCAAGCCCTACGTCACTATAAAACTCAAAATCTTTTACTTCGCTCATTATTCTTCACTCAAAAACTGTTTAACTTTTTGACTAACCCAATCAACATCATCAAGCATCATGAAATGGCGCGTTGTGGCGTTCATAATAACGGTGGAATTTGCAACGTTTTCAAACTGTTCCTCATACAAGGATTTCACCTGTTCATGTTGTTCTTTTTGAGTGAATGCCCCTGACGCACCGAGCATTAGAATCGCTGTAGAGCTAGCTTTTAGTTGTTCCCGTAAATCTGTAGTCATAACATCGAACATAGCTGCACCAACAGTACGAGGATCACTTCGTTTGGCCATATCAACTATCATAGCTTGGTGAGCAAGTGATGTCGCTTGTAGATAAATCTGTTGCTGTGTTTGTGAAGCCATTTGTTCGCCAGTCATATTTTCAAACATTGCTTTTATAGTCTGAGCTTGCTGCTCTAACATTGCCACTGTAGTATGATTATTACGCGTAAAAATAGGGCCAATAAAAGGTAGGCCATCAATAGATACAACTTTGCCAATGAGTCTTGAATGTTCAGCCGCCATAGTAAGCGCGGTCAACCCTCCCATACTGTGACCAACAACATGGGGCCTAAACAATTTTTCACTTTCTATGTAAGCCTTAAGGTCTTCAACCAGTTTGTCTAAACTAAATTCACCGTATTGCGGGATCCCTGCAAATCCTTTAACCGAAACAATATGAAATTCAAAGTGTTGACTCAATTTACTGATTAACATGTCGTAAACACTACTACTAGACATTAAGCCCGGAATTAGAAGAACCGGTTGACCACTTCCGACAACATTTATCGTGAATAAACGATCTGAACATGCACTATTGCAATCCTCAATATCGCTTCCGAATGTGCTAGTTGATGTACAAATAAGACACAGAAAACTGACTATGTATACAAAGGCCTTTGGGAATTTAAATTTTGGCGAAGGCTTGATCAATACTTTTTGGCGCATTTTAAGGGACATATTATTTTCCTCAATTAAGGTTGTTGTAATTAACACCTCCTAGTAACGACTCAACAAAAAAATGTGACAAATAAAGAGAAAAAACAAAAATTGGGGAGTTATTTATGACGAAATTGCATGTGCAACGTAACGAAATCAACTGAGGCGTTTTTTAATACGGGCTAGGGAAAATAATATTAGCGACATAATAGCTGCTGCATCTTATAAAGCAGATACAGCAGTTTTACGTATTGATTTTAAGGTAATGCCTTATTCAAATTGAAGACTAATGTATGCATTAGTCCTTATCGCACCTATTTCGACAGTGACTCTGGTACTGTGGGGTAAACTAAGTCTGCCATATGTTGTACGAGTTTCATCACTTGGCAACTATAGCCAAATTCATTGTCATACCAGATATACAGTGTAGCTCTATTTCCAGCAACAATAGTGGCTTGTGAATCCACCACTGAGGGCGCTCTTGTGCCAACAAGATCAGTAGATACTATTTCTTTAGACGCTGTGAAATCAATTTGATGCTGTAACTCGGAAAATAAAGCTACATTACGCAAATATTCATTAATTTGTGGCTTGTCAGTGGATTTTTGAAAATGTAAATTCAAAATAGCCAGAGAAACATTTGGCGTAGGCACTCGAATAGCGCTTCCCGTTAACTTACCTGCTAACTCAGGATACGCTTTAGCCACAGCATTTGCAGCACCTGTTTCAGTGATCACCATATTTAGCGGTGCACTGCGCCCACGACGATCTCCTTTATGAAAATTATCAATAAGATTTTGATCGTTGGTAAAAGAATGCACAGTTTCTACATGACCACTGTCAATCCCATATTCTTTGTCCAATGCTTTTAACACTGGTGTAATCGCATTGGTTGTGCAACTTGCAGCCGAAAGAATGGTGTCTGAAGACAAAATATCTTCATTATTAACCCCATAAACAATATTTTTAATATTCCCTTTTCCTGGGGCAGTTAATAAGACTTTGTCCACTCCATTAGCAAGCAAATGTTGCCCTAACCCCTCTTCATCGCGCCACATCCCCGTGTTATCAACGACAATAGCGTTACTAATAC
>CAYUZL010000452.1:0-3631 GCA_964449725.1 uncultured Alteromonas sp.
ATTTACAGCAATTTTATTTATGCTATTGCTCGTTTTTTTAAGATATTCACATGCACTTTTCAATTGATATAAATCAAGTTCAATAGTTAAGCCACTGTGCTCAACAACTTGGCGGAATTGTTCTCTTGAAATAGACCCTAATGTAGGGTGTTCCCATACCAAGTAAAACTCATGATAAGTTGGCGTCGTGCTCGGTAATGCAACAACTGGCTGCACATATTTGCTAAAACCACTGTGGCGCATCGTTTGACGAAGCTGGTTCTCCATTTCCATTTCTTCAAGTAAGCGTTCTCGCATACTTTTATCAAACACTACAAAGCGCCCTCTACCTTGCGCTTTCGCTTGATACATAGCGGCATCTGCATCTCGTATGACTTCGTCAGCACTGCTATAAAAGATATCTAATGGCGTAATGCCAATACTTGCGCCTGAGTACATATCCTTACTGTCTAAAACAAAGGGTTTAGACACACTAGTGATAATACGATTTGCTATTACCTCTACATCTAAGCAATCTTCAAAGCAATCCAATAACACAACAAATTCATCACCACCCAATCGCGCCAACAAATCATGGCCCCGTATACATTCAGAAATGCGTTTGGATACTTCAATTAAAAATTCATCTCCGGCATGGTGACCAAGGGTGTCGTTAATCACTTTAAAACGATCTAAATCAATGAACAGTACGGCGAACAATGACTCTGGGCGCCTTTTTTTACTGGCAATTGCTAAATCCAAGCGGTTGTTGAACATACTTCTATTCGGAAGGCCTGTTAACGAGTCGTGGTGAGCATCGTGAATGAGTTTTAATTCAATTTGTTTACGTTCTTCAATTTGTTTTTTTAGCACTTGGTTTGCACTGTCTAGTTCTTCCGTGCGAACTTGCACTCGCATTTCTAGCTCTAGATTATGGATTTGTATTTCTTCTGCCCTTTTCTTTCTTTCGATTGCAGAAGCAATGTGATGAGATACAAATTTGAGAAGCTCTAAATCTTTCCCATTGTAAGAGGCTTGTGTGCCATAGCTTTGAATCGCAATAACACCCGCAATTTGATTTTCAACTGTTAATGGTGAACCTAGCCAAGTGATTGATTCTGTTAATACACTTTGAGCAACAGGGACTTCTAAGTTTCCAGATTCTGCCAGCTCAAGTACACGAGCTGGGTTAACAAGCTCTGCTTGTTTGGTGCGGATAACAAGCTCAGTCAATCCCAAGCCTAACTTACGCTCAGTGGGCTGTGCTTCTGTAGTGTCAGAGTAATAAGGGAATTCTAGATTTTCACCTTGTTTGTCTAGCAAGGCAATATAGCAGTTTGGTGCACTCATTAAGCGCTTTAAAATATCGTGAACTTGAGCATAAAAAGCGTTCATATCGTCGTCTAACGCTGCGGATAACTCTGAGATTTCGAACAAGGCTTTTTGTAACGATTCAATGTGTTGACGTTCTAATATTTCTTCTTGTAAGTCGTCATTAATTTCTCGTAATTGACGGGTTCTTTCGCGAATGGTTCTTTCTGTTAATTCGCTGCGCTTAACCCTGTCTACGGTTGTTACTATGTGTTGAGATACAAATGAAAATACTTCTAAGTCTTCAGCTGAGTAAACCACATTAGAATCGTATGTTTGAACAACCATAGCGCCAATAACTTGGTTTCCCCGTTTTAAAGGTACACCCATTAAATGCTCAGGAAGTGAACCAAACTGCTTTATACCTGTTTTTTCTACAAGACTGGCAAACTCATTTTTTTTGAAAACTAAATTTTGGCCTGACTTTAAAAGGTAACCTGTTACACCATCGTTCAGATCGGCTATTGGGATTTGAGTGATGGTCTGTTCATCGTGTTCGTCAACAAAATAACTGAAGTCTAAAACCTGTTGCTCTGGGTTAAGAAACGCGACGAAGAAATTGTCAGCATTCATGAAATCGCCAATAATTTCATGAATAGAAGGGTACAATCGTGACAGATGACTAACCGTACTGGCAAGTTCAGATATATCTAAAAGTGCTTTTTGAACGCGTTCGGCTCGTTTGTATTTGACCGTCATTTGCTGCAATTGGGGAACAAGTTCACGGAGCTCTTCTTCCGATAACTCATTTTCAGACCCCAAATGCTTGGTGTTTAATTTTGTCGCTTGTTCTGTTTTATGCATGCTCACCACGGGGAACAAATAATGCTAACCAAATACAACGCTGATTATCCCTCTAAGCTTTTTTCAACTTAATCAGTATAGGCTAAATACCGTCGATCATGTATTCAATCGCGGCTTTTATTTCATCATCTGTACACAAGCCGCATGCTCCTTTGGGAGGCATGGCTTTAACACCTGTAATTGAATTTTTCCAAAGCGTATCAAATCCTTTTTCATCTAATAAAGGTTGCCAATCACTTGCTATTTTAGTTTTAGGCGCCCCAAGTATCCCTGAACTATGGCAACCAATACATGAGGTGTTGTAGACTTCTTCGCCTGATTTTGAATTAGCGTTAGCGCTTACATACCCGCAAAATCCAGCAACGGATGAAGTTATTATTAAACTGATTATTTTACCTTTCAAGAGAGCTCCAATTACTAATCTGACCTGTTGATTATAACTACAACATTAAAGGTGACAACTATTGAGAAAAGTTTTTTCAAAAAAGTGTTTGTTCTTTTTACGAGCAAGTGGAATAGTGAAAACGGTTGATGATGTGACCTTTGGTCAGTATGATACGCGCCTCTTGATTAAGTTTAGTCTTATTCTAGCTTAATATAGCACCCGTAGCTCAGCTGGATAGAGCGTTGCCCTCCGGAGGCAAAGGTCATAGGTTCGAATCCTATCGGGTGCGCCATTTGTAGTTCAAGCTTTATCTTTCTACTCCAACATATCCCGTTGAATTTTCGCTCTGGCTTCTAATGCAATTGCCACAAAGGCGTTAATGGTTGCGCTATCCGCATTGTTTTTGTGATGCAGGTGTACGGGTATTTCTGTGTTTATATTGTTTAATTTAATGAAATGACAACCTTTGCTGTATAGCTTGCGCACGCAATTGGGGGCAACCGATATACCTAAGCCTGCGGCGACCTCTGTGAGTAGCGTTTGCATGTTTCTAGGCTGACTGATGATGTTAGGAGAAAAACCTGCGTGTTTACATTGAATCAGCGTTTCATCGAAAAGCCCCATTGCTTCTTCTCGGTTAAATAAAACAAAGGGGGCGTTTTTTAGCTGAGATAAGTCAATGTTTTCATTATCACCCAGTAGGTGATGTTCGGGAACAATGGCAACAAGCTTATCAAGGTATATCCTATGGCTTGTGTAATCGTTGGCGATGGAGCTGGGCAGGGGACGCGAAAACCCGACGTCTATTTTGTTATTCTTTAACGCTTCAATTTGTTCCGTTACTGTCATTTCAAATAAACTAATATGCACATAAGGAAATTGCGCTTTGTAGCGACTGACTAAATCGGCCATAAACGCCAAACAAGCTGACCCTAAATAGGCAATATTAATTGTTCCTACTTGCCCATTGTGGGCACGTTTCACTTGAACCTTAGCTTGTTCCGAAAGGTGTAAAATATTCTTCGCATCAGTTAGTAATTGCTCACCAGCAAGTGTAATCACTACATTTCTAGACGTTCGACTAAATAAATT